>USEV01000046.1 GCA_900553825.1 uncultured Eubacteriales bacterium | reverse complement strand
AGAGGAGCTCCTTGAGCGGCTCGAACTGCTCGGCAAGCTCCGCGTCCATGGGCTTGCGCGTGCCCTTGTAGGGGGCATAGAGTTTGTGTCGGAATGTCGGAGCCTTCAGGTCAAACGCCGCGGCGACATGGCTGGGCGCGAGCTCCTTGACTATGCGCAGAAAAAGCGTCAGAAAACCGTAAATCGCGCCCGTATGCACACCCTTTGATGTCTTGAGGTTGGGGAGGGCGTGATAGGCGCGATGTATGAGGCTGTTTGCGTCGATGAGTAGCAGTTTTTCGGGCATTGTCATTCCCCTGCGGGGGCGAACAGTCCGTCGCCCGCCTGTTCAAGAACGCGCATTGCGTCAAGATAGCCGAGTTGTTTGAGGTTCTCGATTCTTTCGGGCGAGAACACCATTGCCCTGCCCAGGCTCGCGGACGGGGATATGTAGATTATATCCAGGTCGTCATGCTCTATTCTGCGCTTGGGCTGACGGGTATCAGGGTGCGTGCGCACGACGACCATCTTCTTGCAACCGCTGCGCGCGAGCAGGTTTATCGGCATATTGTCGAACACGCCGCCGTCGATATACTTCTTGCCGTCGATGACGGTCGGCGGGAAAATCGGGAAGCACGCCGACGCAACTATATAATCAATCAACCGCCCCTCGGGGATGTCGTTTTTCATTGCCTCGAAGGGCTCCATGTCCGTGAGGTTGTAGGCGACGCACCCGAAGTCGATGTGACTTTTCCTGATTTCGTCTTCCTTCAGTCTGTCGTAGACGAATTTGAGCGCTGCGTCGTAGGAATCCTTGATTATGGCACGGGCGGCAAAGAGTTTCTTGCCCGTGGCGAGAATGAGGTCAAGGTCAAAATCCTTCTGTTTGAAACGGGCGACCGTCTCGCTGTCGAAATCGAAAACGGGGCAATATTTCACCTGCTCCCAGTATTCGGCGAGCTGTTCCACTCCCTGCGAAACCAGCGTGGCGCCGTTGAGCGCACCGATCGATGTGCCGGTGACCGCGCTGAAAGTAAAGCCCTTTTCGGCGAGTGCGATGAGGGCACCGAGCTCGTACGCTCCTTTGACTCCCCCACCCTCCAAAACAAGTCCGATGTTATTCATGTGTGCTCTCCTTATGCGTGCAAGAGCGCGGACGCAACAAAGTTAGTTTAATAAAAAGTTCACCTTATGTCAAGTGCTCGGATTTTCGGCGGGGCACAAAAAACGCCGCCCCGAAGGAGCGGCGCAAAATGTCACAATATCGTCACGAGTGCAAACGGTTAATGAAGCGCGTGTTGACGGTGTAGGTGGAGCCGGGCAGAATCTCGGTCTCGTTTACCGTGTAGCAGAACGCGCGCAAGGGGCAGTTCATGAAGTCAACGAGTCCGTCGAACTGTATGGCGTTGATGCCGTCCATGTCCGCCGTGCTGATTTCGCCGAAGCGGCTGTCGTTGAATTCGAAGTAACTCTTTTCCTTCATACCCGTCGTGATGAAGCCGAAGTGCACATACTGATTGCCGTCGTACATCTTGACAAAGCCATCGAACTGGTCGGCATTGAGCGACCCCGCAACCGCCGACATGACCATATCGAGCAAGAATTCGGGCACGCCCGCCGAATCGGCATTGATGAGCGAGAGGGCGTCCGTGGTCTGCCAGTTGTAGATGTCGAGGAAGCCCGTGACGGTGAGCGAGGATACCCTGCCCTTCGCCACCGCCTGTGCGGTGAGCTCGTCGGCGTTCGCCCTCTCTTTGTCGGACTGCGTGAACTTGGAGAACGCGAAGTTTCCGCCCGTGCCGACGAGGTTGGACATGACGACATTGTGGATGTGCACATCGCTGTACTTCACATCACCCTCGTCGTAGACGCCCTCGAAGGTGTAGGACTTGCCGTCGTACTCGCAGCTGCCGCCGAAGATATACGCGTTGATGTAGCCGCCGTCCTTCTTCCACGCGTACTCGGCAACCCCCTCTTCCATGTTGGTGGGGACATATATGCCCGTGCCGGCGGTGTTGCGTACTATGCAGCCGTTGATGTAGGCGTCGACGCCGTGAAGCCCGATGCCGGAGCTTGCGTTCTGCAGTATGCAGTACTCAACCGTGGCGGTGGTGAGGTCATCGTTGCAGAACTCCCAGTTGGGGTCCGCCGACCTGATGTGCAGGGCGTAACCTTCCAGACCCTCCGCGCCGTCGACATCCGTGATGGTGTCGCCGATGTCGTTGGAGAGCGATATGGTGAGGTTGGAGACGACCCCTCCGTCCTTTCTCACCGTGACGAGCACCCCGTCGCGGTTTGTCATGTACGCCTTGTATGCGTAAAGGCGATGGTTGTTGCCGTAGATGTCGGCGCACACATCAATCTCGTAAAGCGGAGTCCCCTCCCTGCTGTAATTGTTGAGGCGCACGATGTCCTCGCTCATTGCCGTCGCAAGCGGAGTGCCGTCCTCGGTGGACCATGCTATGTCAGAACCGAACACAATCGCTCCGTCGAAGTCCGCTTCGCCGCCGGTGCCCGTGCGGGGATAGTAGCTCCAGTACTTGTCGTTGTCGCTGTCGGTGTAGGCATACACCCTGTCCCAGGGCTGCGTGGAACGCGCCGCAACCGCAAGCTCGTTGGCGTCGTTGACCTCCACCCCGTGAGTGACGGTGAGCACCACGGACTGCGCGGGGAGGTCGGACATTCTGGGATAGCGTGCGCGGACGGAAATTTCCACCTGCACCTTGCCGTCGCCGCCCGCCGCAATGTCGGCGTCAACCGCCTCTTTGACCTTTTCGGGGTTGAAAGTCATGATGTTGTTCGCAACGCCGTCGGCGAGAGTGTTGTCGAAGCCGACAAGGTCGCTTTCGGAGCTGAACACGAATTTCTCGTAGAAACTTTCCGCGCCCTCACCCTCGGGAGGAGTGGGGAGCGCAACCGTGATTTCATGTGTGTTGGCAATGTAGAAATTGCTGCCGAGGTTATAGTTGTCGGGGGTGAGTTCGACCGAATCGTCAAAGGTGTACGAGGCAAAGACGGTCTCCTTTGCGAGCCCGACTTCGAGAGTCGTCTGGTCGAGCGACAGCCTGAAATAGGACACCTTTTCCACCACCATTATTCTCACGGAAGCGGACTGTCCGGAGCCGCCCTGTGCGGCGGCATAAGTGGCGGTAAGCACGACTTCACCTTCCGAAACGGCGGTCACAACCCCGTTTTCGTCGATTTGAGCTATGTTTTCGTCAGAGGACGACCAGGTCACCGCGGGTGCCTCGTCCGCCCCGCCGATGTCCGCGAGCCAATCCGCCGTGAGGGTGAGGGGGATTTCCCCTATCCCCAGGGCGTATGTCTCGGGGTCGGCTTCGTCGTAGGCGAACATTTCCTCGTTGCGGATGACGATTTCGTCTGCGGAACAGAGGATGAAGCTCACCTTGCCGTTCGCGGTCTGCAGGACCGTTTCGTCCGCGGTCATTTCGAGCGTGTAACCGCCGCCCGCGATTTTGCCGCCCGATGCCACGGTCGCTTTCGCGCCGTCGATTCCCGCCGCCCCGAGGTCGACCGTGCGGCTTGCGGTGTACACCACTTCGCCGTACCTGCTAGCGCCTGCGGTCACCGTCACGGTGAAGGGCTCGCTCGCCACTTCCTCGCCCGTGCCGTTGCGCCTTGCGTACATCACTATCTCGGCACTGCCCTCGCCCACGGCGGTGACGACGCCGTTTGCGTCGACGACGGCGACATCCTCGCCATCGGATGTCCATCTGCCCTCCGTGACGAGCGCGGATGTCGGCACATACGCCGCCGAGAGCAACGCCTTTTCTCCCGTCCTGAGCTTGTCTTTGCCGCTCACCGTGACACTCTGCACATCGGCGTCCGTGACCTCGACGACGCAGGTGTCGGAATAGTTCTCCGCGGTGAACTGAATCCTGAAAATGCAGTAACCGGTGATTGCGACGACACCGGTGTTGTTCATGTCGCACTCTTCGTGATTGTCGTCAACTATGTATGCCGTGCCGCCGGAGGAGGAGTCCACTTCGCCGGTGATTGCCCATTCGGGGTCGTATTCGTTGGCACGCTCGGGGAGAATTTCGACGCCGATGTAGTCGTCCATGTCCACAATCGCCCTGCCCTCCGTGTCCTTGGGCAGTTCGGAAAACATGAGAGTGAGAACCTCCTTGTCGAAGTTCACGCTCTCGACGCCTATGTGTGTCGCGGTGGAAACAAACGATGTCACCAGCCCCACAATAAGCATGATGATTATCGGTATAATCATCAGAATGCCGAGCATAAATTTTTTCATAAAGACTCCTCTTGCGGCATTTGCGGACCGCCCCGTCGCAAGGCTTTTTCCGCATGGCCGATACGAATATTATATCACGCGCGCGCCCGTTTGCAAGACGATTTTTGCCCGCGCACGCCCGCGCCTCAGACGCCCTCGCCGTGCAATCTGGCGATGAGGCGGGTGTTTATGGTGTATTCCGAGCCCGGCACAAGGTCGGTGACATTGTCGTCGTAGCAGAAGAAATACAGCGGATTGTCGATTTGGATAAGGCTCAGTATGGAGTCGATGCCCTTGAGGTTCGCGCTGGTGAAGTAATTGTAGCGGGTGTCCTCCATGGCCATGTTCCAGCTCACGCCGTCGAGCGTCTCAAGCCTGGTGTCCGTGACGGTGATTTTGCCGTCGCTTCCCACGGTGCACACATAGCCTTCACGGTTGACGAGTCTGCCCTCCCCGTCGTAGCCGTAGTTGATATACGACGGTGCGCTCAGACCGATCGAGAAAAAGCCGAGGTGCACATGGTCGACGCCGTTGACCTTCCTGCGGAAAGGCTCCAGCTCTTCCTCATTGATGACCATGTTCTGGATTGTGCTTATGACCAGGTCCGCCATCGCTTCGCTTCCGCCGACCAACTTGAGGATTTCACTGCGCGGAAGCAGTTGCAGATTGTCGACGGACTGCCAGTTGTAGACATCCATGAAACCCGTCTGTCTGAATACGCTGCGCGTCGCGGCGCTCTCGCGGTAGTTGGAATCCTGATAGTCGAAGCTTATCGCCATGCCCGCCATGTTGGAGAACACGCAGTTGTTCACAGTGAGGTCGGCATAGTTTGAGCCCGAGCGCGAGGCGACATACAGCGCCGGACCCGCTGTGTTGCGGAGCACCGAGCCGTCCACCGTCACTTCCGCCGCCCTGATGTTCAATATGCTGCTCGCGTTTTCGAGCAAGGAGTATTCCAGCCTGAAATTCTCGACGGGGTTGTCACCCGTGCCGTTGACGCGGAAGGCATAGCCCGTGAAGACGGAAACATCGTCGAGACCGATTTCCTCGCTGTCGGCGTCGAATTCGTTGGGGCGTATGGTGAGGTTGGAGAAGACAATCTCGCTCACGCTCACATTGAAAAGACCCGTCGTTCCGGGCAAGGAATTGAGGGGTGCGGAAACGGTGTGACCGTTGCCGTAGAGGTCGGCGTTGACGGAGACGGGGGTGAGACTTTCCGCTCCCTCGGGGAGCGTGAAGTGCACATCGTCCGTGAGCACGGCGTTGACATTGTCTGTCGAAAGCGCCTGACGGAGCTCCGCTTCGTCACTCACGGCGACGCCGTTCACCACCGTGATGACAAACGACGCCGAAGTGTAGCTCTCAATGCCGGCGTAGCGCGGATATTTCGCGCGCACGGTGACCTTGATATCTATCCTACCGTCCTCGGACTGCGCCGCCGCCTCGGCAATCGCCGCACTGTTGAACACGAGGGTGTTGTTGTTTATGCCGTCGCCCGCCACGGAATTGAACGATGCAAGATCGGGACGGTCGGTCGTGAACTCGAACGCCTCGTAGAACACTTCGGCGTTTTCGCCCTCACCCAATGCGGGGTAAAGGATGTTCACGGAATAGGTGTTGTCGGTGAGAGTGCCGTCGGCGTCGTATTTGCGCGAGCCGAAAACGGTCTCCAGCGCGAGCCCCGCCTGGAGAGAGGACTGGGTGGTCTCGGTGACGAGCACCGCAACGGTGCGTCGCACGGCGAATGTGACGGAAGCCGTCTCGCCGTCGCATTCCGCGCTCACGGTTGCCTCGCCGCTGACCAGCCCGTGCACCACGCCGTCATCGACGCTTGCAACGGAGGGTTTGTCCGAGCTCCAGCGCACCGCGGGAGTTTCGCCCCTGCGGAGCACGGAGAGATAACGCGCGGAAAGATAGACGGGTTCGCCGCCCATTTCGAGTATATAGTCCTCGCCGAGGACTGCGGATTCGATGATTTCTATTGCGCCTTCGGCACAACGGTGCAAAGTGACGGTGCCGCCGCCGAGAGTGAGTGTCGCGGTGTCCGCTTCGTCCGCGAAGGAGAATTCGTTGCCTTCAACCGCACCTCCCTTCACGCCGAGGACATCGCTTCCGCTCAATCCGATTTCGTTGAGGTCAAAGAAATTCGCCCCGATGAAGAGCGTGTCGCCGTAGGAGGTCAGAGCCGCACCGACGGTGACAGCAAAGGGCTCGCTCGTCACCTTTTTGCCTGCGGCGTTGGTGACGGTGAGGGTGACTTCCGCACTGCCTGCGGAAACGCCGGTGATTATGCCGTTGCGGTCGACGCGGAGGACGCTGTCGTGGAGACCGGGCGAAAATACGCGAAGCATTACCGCATCAAGTCCCGGAATCTGGCGGAGAATTCTCTTGATCTGGTTCTGGAGCTGCGGACGGACGAGGGC
>USEV01000045.1 GCA_900553825.1 uncultured Eubacteriales bacterium | reverse complement strand
GTCGCGTGGGCTCGGAGATGTGTATAAGAGACAGCCTATATGAGAGGGCGGACGCTCAACCGCAGTTTCATCATTCTCGACGAGGCGCAGAACACCACCCGCGAGCAGATGAAGATGTTTCTCACCAGGCTCGGCGAGGGGAGCAAGATGGTGGTGACGGGCGACGACACGCAGATAGACCTGCCGCGGAATGTGAGCTCCGGGTTGACTCACGCCGAAAAGGTGCTTGCCGGGGTCAAGGGGATTGCAATCGTGAGGCTGGAATACTGCGATGTGGTGCGTCACGAGCTGGTGAGCCGCATAATCCGCGCCTACGACCGCGCGGAGAGAGCGGAAGCGGCGCGCGCCGAGAGAGCGGAGCGCGGAGCGACCGTCGCCGCGACGGACAATCAAACGGAAGAAGACGCCTGAGAGGGGAAACCCGACAAGGAGAGGTATGAAAAACGACATCGGAACTCTGACAACAGTCGAAAAGAACAAGCTCGCGCGCCGTCACAAATTCGTCGTGGGCTTTTTCAAGGTGTATCCCGCCTGCCTTGTGGTCACGGGGTTAATCACCGTTTTCGGGATATACATGGCGAGCGCGGACTTCAACGACGCCTTCTCGCCCGCTCGTGCGGCGATGACGACGGGGCTTTTCGTCATGCAGGCAATGATTGCCGCATTCCTCATCGTCGCGACCTATTTCTCAGCCGACGACAAGCGTTACCCCGTGCGCAACACCATAGTGTGCTTTGCGACATTCGCGCTCACATACATGGCAAGCTTGACGACCTCGATGCTGTTCAACATCTTTGCGCTTCCGCTTTGCCTTTCCGCGCTTATCGTGGTTGCGCTTTCGGGCAGCCGTTCCTCGACGATAACCTCGCTCGCGCTTGCGTCGTCGCTGTTCATCACATTCATACACGGCACCTCCGTCACCAACGAGATGCTGCCGCAGGTGCTGATTTCCGTGATAGGCAGCTTTGTCGCCGCGCTTGCAGTCAATATGCTCCTCGACAGGCACTACACCCGCCTGCAGTTCATACTCGTCGCCCTCGGCGCGTCGGCGGTGGGCATCCTGCCCGTCGTAATAGGCACGCTGCTCATCGGCGACCTCACGATCAACATCCTCCTTAACGCCGTGTGGTCTTACGGCGCGGCGATAGGCGCGGTGCTGGTCTTCACGCCCATAGTCGCAATCTTGGAGGGCATCTTCAACATAGCGGACGATTTCAGGCTCAACGAGCTTGCGAACCTCAATCACCCGCTGCTCAAACGCCTCGCAAGCGAGGCGCCCGGCACTTTCAATCACTCCCTCGTCGTGGGCAACCTCTCCGAGGCGTGCGCCAACGCCATAGGAGAAAACCCGCACCTCGCGCGTGCGGCGGCGTACTACCACGACATAGGCAAACTGAAAGCGCCGGTCTATTTTTCGGAGAACCAGTCCACATACAACCCGCACGACGAGCTCATCCCCGAAGTCAGCGTGAGCATGATAACCTCGCACACCGTGTTCGGCGAAATCCTCGCAAAACAGTACAGGTTGCCCCCGGAGATAGTCTCCGTATGCCGCGAGCATCACGGCACATCCCCCGTCGGATATTTCTACCGCAAAGCCCTCAACCTCACCGAGGAGGGCGAGCTTTCCGTCAGCGGTTACACCTACCCGGGCCCCAAGCCGCAGAGCAAGATTTCCGCAATCGTCATGATTGCCGACACCGTCGAGGCGGCTTGCCGTTCGTATATGCCCGACACCAAGGAGGCGTTTGCCGAGAGGGTGAACAAGCTCGTGGACGAAAAGGTTGCCCTCGGGCAGTTTGACGAGTGTCCCATCACCATGGCGGACATCGCGACAATCAAGGCGACGATAATCGAGACTCTTCCGCGCGTCCAGCACGGCAGAGTGTCCTACGAAAAGAAAAAGGCATGATAACTTTCACCGGAGCTAATTTCATTCAGAAGCGGCTGATAAGAAAAGTCGAAGCCGCGCTTTACGGAATTCTCGGACAAGAGGACATCTTCGCCGTCGACATCGACATCACCGACGGCGAGACCGTGCGCGAGTTCAACCGCGAGACCAGGGGAGTGGACGCCGAAACGGATGTGCTCAGTTTCCCGTACTACGATTCCCTCTCCCTCCCCGCAAAGAAGTCGGACTTTTCCGACGAGGCGTTCGACGGAAAGCGCGTCGCGCTGGGCAGCATCATGATTTCCGAACCGCGCGTCCGTGCGCAGGCGGAGGAGTACGGGCACTCATACGAGAGGGAGCTTGCTTACCTTGCCTGTCACGGGCTTTTGCACATCCTCGGCTTCGACCATGTCACCGAGGAGGGCGAGCGCGAGATGAACGGCATTGCCGAAAAGGTCATGGAGGCGGTCGGATTGCCGCGGGAGGGAAGGAAATGAAATCGGGATTCATCTGCATAGCCGGCATACCGAACGCGGGGAAGTCCACGCTCATAAATTCGCTGGTGGGCGAAAAGGTCGCCATCGTATCGTGGCGTCCGCAGACCACGCGCAACAAAATCATCGGCGTCGTCAACACCGAGGACGCACAGGTCGTTTTCATCGACACTCCCGGCATACACCGCGCCCGCAACAAACTGGGCGAATACATGATGCAGTCTGTGGCGAGCGGGCTGAAGGGAGTGGACGGAGCACTCTATGTCATCGACGCGGCAAAGGGCGTGAAGGAGGAGGACGAAAACTTCCTCAACGAGAACGCGGGGAAGATTCCCGTCGTCGTCGCGCTCAACAAGACCGACGCCGTGACGAAGGAAACGGTTTTCCGCTCCCTCGAGAAGCTCAACGGCTTCTCCAGCGTGCGTGCCGTCGTGCCCGTTTCCGCGAAGAAGGGCGAGAACCTCGCGCCTCTCATGGAGGAGGTGGAAAAGCTGCTCCCCGAGGGCGACGCGCTCTATCCCGAGGACATGTACACCGATTCCACCATGCGTTTCATGGCGGCGGAGATAATCCGCGAAAAGGCGCTGTACCTGCTCGACAAGGAGGTGCCTTACGGCATAGGGGTGTACATCAACAAGTTCGCCCCGCGCGAGGACAAGCCGATATGGGATGTCGACGCGGACATCGTGTGTGAAAGGCAATCGCACAAGGCAATCGTCATCGGCAAGGGCGGCGGGACGCTGAAAAAGATTGCGACGGCGGCGCGCGAGGACCTCGAGGAGCTGACGGGCGCGAAAGTGTTCCTCACGCTTTATGTGAAGGTCAAGAGCGAGTGGCGCGAAAGCGACTATCTCATGCGCGAGCTCGGCTACGATGTGAAGGACCTCAAGAACTGAAACGGCGGTTTACGCCTCAAAAAACACGGGAAAACCCGCAAAACGCGCAAACACGCGCACGCATATAATCGCCGCGGCTTCTCAAACTAACCGCATGATAAAGAAGAACGAATGGTGGAAGATGTTTGAATCCAGCGGCAGAATCGAGTTTTACAATGCGTACCGTGCGGCGCTGGGCGAGGGCTCAAAACCCCCTCGCGACACGGAGAATGGACAAGAAAGTTAAGGCTATTGTGACAAGGGCGGTGCCGTACAGGGATGCGGACATGGTGCTCACGCTGGTCACCCTCGAGGAGGGCAGGATGACCGCGTCGGCGCGCGGGTGTCTGAAGCCCAAAGCCAAGCTCCGCTTTGCCGCAACGCCCATGAACTTCGGCGAGTATATGCTCGCGGGGAAAGGCGACAGATACATAGTGACCGATTGCGTCCAGTACGATTCCTTTTCCCCCATAACGCAGGACATAGAAAACTATTACGCGGCTTCGCTGGTGCTCGAGCTTCTTGCCAGGCTCTCGCCCTCTCCGCAACCCGGACTTTTCCTCGCCGCGGTGCGGGAGCTCGAAGCGCTCGCATACCACGGCAAACGCGGCAGGGATTCCGCGTGCGATTTCATGCTCGCCGCGCTCCGCGAGGGCGGCAACGGGCTGAATTTGCGGGTGTGCTCGGCGTGCGGGTGCATCGTCGACGGCGAGGCGGCGTTCGCGGAGGCGGACGGCATAGTGTGTCCGCACTGCGCGCCATGGGACGCCGTCAAAATCGACGCCGTCACCCGCGCATACCTCTCGGGGGAGAACAGGGACATCCCCGACGAGTTCAAGACAAAAGCCAATTTGCTGCTCGCGGACCTCACCGACAAGATGCTCGGCGTGCGTCCCGACCGCAGCTATTTTAAGGAGCTATGATGAAAGGCAGAAAGGCAATCGTTTCGGCAGTGGCAATCGTGATTCTCGCGGTTATCTCGCTTTCCTTGTTCGGATGCGACAAATTCCAGAATCCGCCTCTCCCCGGGCTTGACGACATCTATCGCAACTACAACGCGACGGAGGGCGAAATCGACACCGCCACTCTCCAGATGGTGCTCCCCGACGGGTGGAGCGTGCTGTCGTCGGCGTCGGGCACGCACGCCGATTCCGACATCGGTTACATCTCCTCGCTCGACGCGTTCATCGTCGTCAGCCCCACGGGCGCGCTTTCCGTGGCGAAGGTCCCCGAGGGCGACCGCAAGGTGCTGACGGAAGAGGATTTGCTCATCCCCGAAAATCTGGGCGTCGAGGCAATCAAGGTGTACGGCGAGTACTTCACCGCACGCAGGAGCTCAAACGGCGGACAGGTCGGCGTGTTCAACGCCTCGGGCAAGATGGTCGTCAATTTCGACAAGACCTCGGGCGTCGGCTCGGATGTCGCGCTCTCCGACGCAATCAGGATTCTCGACGGCGAGCTCGTCGCCATCGCCCCCGATTACGAGAACGATTCCGCAGTCGCCGACACGGCGAATGCCAACTACACCCCCGTCTACCGCATTTCCACGGGCGAGCTGGCGTGCAGGGTGCTGAGCGGCGGCACCGTATCCAACATCTACGGCTTCGACGGCAAGTACATCACGGTGGAGCGCAGTTCCTCCTCCTCGGGGCTTTGGACGGAGGTTTACACCGTGCCCGCGACGCGCGGCGACAATCCCAACATCGCGCCCACCGACAACGGCAGGTACACGAACCCCAACGGCAAGGACGACTATTACACCGAATCCCTGTATCTCGGCGACGGCAAATTCTACATCCACACGGAGTGGACGGTGAACGCCGACGAGAACTACACCTACAGCTACGACGGTGAGTACTACTTCGCCGAAAGGTATTTCTACTATCCCGCGACGGACTCCCGCGAGAGCTACCGCTCGTCCTACATCTTCCTCAACTGCGTCAACACCTATTACGACTACGCGACGGGCAGATGCACCTACGAGGCGTCCTCCTCCACGAGCTACAATGTCGTGCCCAGCACCTTCCTCAAGCCCGGCTACACCTACGCCTCGTTCGGGCTGTTCGTGGGCGCGGACAAGACGGCGTATTATGACCAGTTCATCCTCAACTCCGACCTCGACATCGTCCTCTCGCTCACGGGCAACTTCGGCATCGAGCTCGAGGGCTCCGCGGACAGGGAAGAGGTGGGCTACTACGACATGATGATGCAGCTCTCCGACGGCTATGCCTATGCGAGGTTGCAGCCCAGCGCACTGCGCGTCTACAACAGCGACGGCAGCCTCGCCTTCGAAAACGACGACTACGAGTTCCTCTCCGTCGTCATACAGAACGGCATCGCAATCGCGCTCGTGAGTGACGACGAGCTCGGGAATGTCTACGGCGCGTTCGACATGGAGGGCAACCTCGTCATCCCCTTCGAGTACAGCTCCATCGAACCCTTCAGGAGCTACTACACCTACGCCGTCAAGAAAGACGGCAACAAGAAGGTCATGCTCGGACGCGACGGAACGGTTGCGCCTCTCGCCGAGGGCGCGACCGCGTACTTCGAGGACATCGCCACGGGCGGCAACACCCCGCTCATGAAACGCGGGTGCTATGTCTTCAAATCCACCGCCACGGTGGACGGCTCGTCAACCACCGTCTACGGCGTCAAGAACATGAGCGCGGACTACGGCAACGATGTCGTGCTCGAGGCGACGCTCGTCTCCGCGACAATCTATTCTCCCGCGTCGGACAACTCCGTGGTGTTCGTCTACGGTATGCACGAGAAGGACGGCGGAATGTATGTCTACCGCCTCTCCTCCTCGCAGGGCAGCGGTGCAAACGGCGGCTCCGCCGACGGCTCGGTGCTCCCGGACTGGGCGCTCGGACTCATCTGCGCGGGCGCCGTCATAGTCGCGGCGGCGGCAATCGCGGTCACGGTGTTTTTGGTCAGGAAGCGCCGCGGTAAATCACAAGGAGAAAGGGCGTGACGCGCATAGTCAACGCAAAAGAGGGGCTTGACGAGGCAGTCGAGCTCATCAAAAGAGGCGAGCTCGTCGTGTTCCCGACCGAGACGGTCTACGGTCTGGGGGCGAACGCCTTTGACCCCGAAGCGGTGAAAAAGATTTTCGAGGCAAAGGGACGCCCGCAGGACAACCCGCTCATCGTGCACCTGTGCGACCCCGCGCAGGCGAAGGATGTCGCGTCGGAAGTGCCGGAGGAGTTTTACAGCCTGGCGCGGGCGTTCATGCCCGGCGCGCTCACCGTGGTTTTGCCCAAATCCGACAAAATTCCCGATGTGGTCACCGCAGGCGGAAACACCGTCGCGGTGCGAATCCCCGACAATGTATATGCGCGCGAGCTCATCGCCCGCTCATTCCCGCTTGCCGCACCCTCCGCAAACAGGAGCAAGCATGTGTCGCCCACGACGGCACGCCATGTCTACGACGACCTTGCTGGCAGGGTGGAACTCATCCTCGACGACGGCGAGTGCGGAGTGGGCATCG
>USEV01000044.1 GCA_900553825.1 uncultured Eubacteriales bacterium | reverse complement strand
GCGAAGTGAGCTTTGCCGGCGGCGAGATTCGCTCGATGCTGGACTCGCTGTGGAGGGTGCGCACTGGACGGTGAAGCGCCATAAGGCGTGCGCACAAACAAAAAGAACCCCGAAAACGCGGGAATCAATCCCGCCGCAACCGCGGCAAAAGAGAATGCGCCGCGCATTAAAACGGAGTCAAACGAACTCGGTCAAAAACTCGATGGGGCGCCCATCAGCCCCCATTCGATCTCTCGGTCATCACTCGGTCAGACGCATTGAAAAAGAGCCGCAGACGCGGCTCTTTTTGCGTCAATTCAATCCTCGGAATTTGCTCCTCGAAAACGCCTTTCCGACTCAGAAGATTATGTCGTTTTCGTAGAGAGGATGCGCCTTGCAAAGGGCGATGACTCTTTCGGTGACGGAAGGAATGGCGGCTTCGCCGTTTCTGATGATTTCCGCAATGCAGGAGCCGATTTCTTTCATGTCGTCTTCCTTCATGCCGCGGGTGGTGACGGCGGGGGTGCCGATTCTGACGCCGCTCGTGACGAAGGGCTTCTCGGGGTCGTTGGGGACGGCGTTCTTGTTGACGGTGATGTGCGCTTCGTCGAGCCAGGCTTCGAGCTGTTTGCCGGTGACGCCGGTGCCGACGAGGTTGAGGAGCATGAGGTGGTTGTCCGTGCCGCCGCTGACGAGGTTGATGCCGAGCGACATCAGGGTGTCGGCGAGGGCTTTTGCGTTTGCGACGACCTGCTTCTGGTACTCCTTGAACTCGGGTTGGAGAGCCTCCTTGAAGGCGACGGCTTTGGCGGCAATGATGTGCATGAGAGGTCCGCCCTGCGAGCCGGGGAATATGATCTTGTCGATTTTCTTGGCGAGCTCCTCGTCATTGGTGAGGATGAGACCGCCGCGGGGTCCGCGGAGGGTCTTGTGAGTGGTGGAGGTGACGAAGTGCGCATAGGGTGCGGGGCTGGGGTGCAATCCCGCCGCGACAAGACCTGCGATGTGCGCGATGTCGACCATGAAATATGCGCCGACTTCGTCGGCGATTTCCCTGAAGCGCTTGAAGTCGATGATGCGTGCGTAAGCGGAAGCACCCGCGACGATGAGCTTGGGCTTGTGTTCGAGCGCCATCTTGCGGACATCGTCGAAATCGATTCTGCCCGTTTCGGGGTCGATGCCGTAGGACACGAAGTTGTAGAGCTTGCCGCTCATGTTGACGGGCGAGCCGTGAGTGAGGTGCCCGCCGTTGGAGAGGGACATTCCGAGCACGGTATCGCCGGGCTGGAGGACGGCATAATAGACCGCGAAGTTGGCGTTGGAGCCGCTGTGGGGCTGAACATTCGCGAAATTCATGCCGAACAGCTGTTTCGCGCGCTCGATGGCGAGCTCCTCCGCGAGGTCGACGAACTGGCAACCACCGTAGTAGCGCTTGCGGGGATAACCTTCGGCGTACTTGTTGGTGTAGTAGCTGCCTGCCGCCGCCATGACTGCGGGGCTCACGATGTTTTCGCTGGCGATGAGCTCGAGATTGTGCTGTTGACGGCGGAGCTCCTCCACCATTGAATCGTAGAGCTCGGGGTCTGTTGCCTTGATGATGTTGAGATCAACCATGTGTCCTTCTCCTTAATATAAAAGAGCCCGCAAAAAGCGGGCTTCCTCTCAGAAATTTTTGTCGAGTGCGGCTGCAAGTTGTGCCTTCTGGCGGAAACCTATCATCTTTTCCACCACCTGACCCTTCTTGAACACGAAAACCGCAGGTATGGTCATGATTCCGAAACGCTCCGCAAGGTCGGGGCAATCGTCGACATTGACCTTGCCGACAAGCGCCTTGCCTGCGTAATCGTTGGCGAGCTCCTCGATGACGGGACCCAGCATCTTGCAGGGGCCGCACCAGCTTGCCCAGAAATCTACGAGCACGACATCGTTGGACGCGATGATGGTGTCGAAATTGTCACTTGTGAATTTCACGCAATTATCGTTCATTTTGTTCTCCTTGATTTTGCGACTTATTTTCCTCTATCGTTTGCGCATCGTCCGCGGGAGCGGAAGGTGCCGCATCCGCGGGTGCGACCCCGGTTGCGCCCACCGGTTGCGATGCGCCCGTATCCACCGTCGGGACACAGCATATCTCCACCATCTGAGGCGAGAAACCCTTGCGCTTCCTGATAACGAAACGGTCGAGCAGGAAGGCTATTGCGAAGCCGACGACCAGCCCCGCCAGCGCGAGAAGAACCTGCGCCAGTTCGGTGAGGAGCGAGCCTGCGCCCACGCCTATTCCGACGAGTACAAGGGGTATTATATAGACAATGAGCGCGGCTGTCAACACAAACCTGTCACCCATTCGGACAAGTACGAAATCGCCCACATTCGCTTTCAGCGAATTTTCGATGACTATCTGCACTTTCATGCCGTCGCGGGTGACCGCGCACATGTGACAGCTGTCACAGGCGCTCTTGCGGTCGAACTGCACCGTGGCGCGGTTGCCCTTGACTTTGGTGACTACGCCGCGTTCAGTCATTTATCGCTCCGAAAATCCCGTCCAACGCGCATTCCCTAGTCGCGCCGCCGCGCATATCCTTGAGCACCGCCCTGCCGCTTGCAATCTCGTCGTCGCCTATGACCGCGACAAACCGCGCGCCGCATTTGTCGGCATACTTCATCTGCGCCTTGAGCCCGCGCCCCATGAGGTCGAACTCCGTCCTGACGCCTTGCGCGCGGAGCTTTGCCGCAAGCACGGGCACATATTCCGCCGCGCGCTCGCCCTGCGAGGCGAGATAGAGGTCGCTGTGCTCTTCGGGGGCGTTCACACCCACGGTGTTTTCGAGCACGAGGAGCAGCCTTTCGAGCCCCAGCCCGAAGCCTATCGCGGGGGTGTGCTTTCCGCCCACCTCTTCGACGAGGTTGTTGTATCTGCCGCCGCCGCAAACGGTGCCCTGCGCGCCGATGTCGTCGGACACGAACTCAAACACCGTGCGGGTGTAGTAGTCCAGCCCGCGCACGATCATGGGGTTGACGGTGTAGGCGATGCCGAGCTCGTCCAGACGCCTCCTGACAGCCGCGAAATGCTCCCTGCACTCGTCGCAGAGATAGTCCGTGATGCGGGGTGCGCCCGCGGTTATTTTGTGACACTTTTCCTCTTTGCAATCCAGGATTCGCAACGGATTGCGGTCGAAGCGGTCGCGGCACTTGCCGCACATCTCGGAGAGGTTGGCTCCGATGTATTCGCGCAAAGCCTTGTTGTACTCCGCGCGGCACGCGGGGCAACCGATGCTGTTGATGAAAAGCCTGAGGCTTTTGAGCCCCACCGAGGTGAGGAAGGTGTAGGCGAGCGAAATGACCTCGCCTTCCGCGGAAGGCAACTCGCTGCCGTAGAGCTCGACGCCGAACTGGTGATGCTCGCGCAATCTGCCGCTCTGGGGACGCTCGTAGCGGAAAACGGAGGCGAGATAGTAAGCCTTCATGGGCAAAGTCTGCGCCTGCAACCCGTTTTCGATGAAAGCGCGCGCGACGCCCGCCGTGCCCTCGGGACGCAGGGTGACGCTTCTGCCGCCCTTGTCGGTGAATGTGTACATCTCCTTGTTGACGATGTCGGTGGTTTCGCCGACGCCGCGGCTGAAAAGCTCGGTGTGCTCGAATGTGGGGGTGCGGATTTCCTTGAACCCGAAAAGCGCGGCGACTTCCCTCGCCTTGCTCTCGACGAAGTGCCACTTGAACGCGTCTTCGGGCAACATATCCTTTGTACCCTTGGGAATGTTAATCATTTTTCCTCCCGTCCGTTAGCGAGAAATTTACATAACACGCGGTTTAACGCATCATTTTGACGGTTAAACCGCGGCTTCTTGACGATTTTACAGGATGTACTTGCGGAGCGATGCCGCGCGCATCGAGGTTTCGAGGTGCGACGCGACATAGTCACGGTCGATGGAAATCTTCTTGGTGGTGTTGTCGTCCGCCTCGTAAAGGACATCCTTGAGCAGGTGTTCGAGCACGGCGTGCAGCCTGCGTGCGCCGAGGTTTTCGCTGTTCTCGTTCTCGAAAAACGCCGTGCGCGCAATCTCGCGTATCGCGTCGTCCGAGAACTCCAGCTCGACGCCGTCGACGCCGAGGAGCGCCTTGTACTGTTTGAGCACCGCGTTGTCGGGCTCGGTGAGTATCTTGACGAAATCCTCTTCCGTGAGGTTGTCGAGCTCCACGCGGATGGGGAAACGACCCTGCAATTCGGGGATGAGGTCCTCCATCTTTGCCATGTGGAACGCGCCCGCCGCGATGAACAGGATGAAGTCCGTGCGGATAGAGCCGTACTTCGTCTGAACGGTGCTGCCCTCGACTATGGGCAGGATGTCCCTCTGCACGCCTTCGCGGGACACATCGTGACCCTGGTCTCTGCCCGCACGCGCGGCGACTTTGTCTATCTCGTCGAGGAACACGACGCCGTCCTGCTCCGCCCTGGTGAGCGCCTCGGAGGTGATTGCGTCCTGGTCCACCATCTTTTCCGCCTCCTGGTTGACCATGAAGTCCATCGCCTGCTTGACAGTGAGCTTCCTCTTCTTCTTTTTGACGCCGCCCATGATGCCGCCGAAGATGTTGCCGAGGTCGATTTCGTTGCCGGGAGCGTTGCCCGGGGTGAGCTGTATGGGCTTGGGCTGTTGCTTGATTTCCATCTCGATGGTGATGCCGTTGAGATGTCCCGCGCGGATTTCGCTCAAAAGCTCCTCTTTGAGCTGGGCGTCGGATTTGTCCTCCGTCGCCGCCTTCTTGCGTATGGGAAGCAGTATGTCGACGAGATTGTTCTCCGCAATCTCCGTCGCGCGGGGCATGACCTCCTTGAACTTCTCTTCCTTGACCATGCGTATTGAAACTTCCACAAGGTCGCGGATTATGCTCTCGACATCTCTGCCCACATAACCCACTTCGGTGAACTTGGTCGCCTCAACCTTGACAAAAGGCGCGCGCACGATTTTCGCAAGCCTTCTTGCAATCTCCGTCTTGCCGACGCCGGTCGGCCCCTTCATGAGGATGTTCTTCGGGGTGATTTCCTCGCGCATCTCCTCGGGGAGGCGGCTCCTGCGGTAACGGTTGCGCAGGGCGATTGCCACGGCGATTTTGGCGTCCTGCTGTCCTATGATGTATCTGTCCAGTTCCTTGACTATCTGTTTGGGGGTAAGTTCCATATCACACCTCTCACACGGTTTCGACCGTGATGTGGTCGTTGGTGAACACGCATAGCTCGGACGCTATCTTGAGCGCACGCACCGCGATTTCCTTTGCGTCGAGATCGGTTGCTCCCGCAAGGGCGCGCGCCGCCGCGAGCGCGTAGTTGCCGCCGCTGCCTATGGCGCAGATGCCGCTCTCGGGTTCGATGACCTCGCCGCTGCCCGACACGATGTAGAGCGAATTGGCGTCCGCGACGATGAGCAGTGCCTCGAGCTTGCGGTACATCTTGTCGCTGCGCCAGAGCTCCGCCAGCTCCACCGCGGAACGCATGAGGTTGCCGCTGTATTTCTGGAGCATTTCCTCGAACTTTTCGGAGAGTGCGAAGGCGTCGGACACCGAGCCCGCAAAGCCTATGACGACCTTGTCGTTGTAGATTCTCTTGACTTTGACCGCATTGCCTTTCATGATGACGCTTTCGCCCATGGTGACCTGACCGTCGCCCGCGATTGCAGTCATGCCGCCTTTCTTGACGGCGCAGATGGTCGTTCCTCTGAATTCCATAATTACCTCCGCCGATTGCTCGGCATTTTCGTCTTTATAGGGTTTCCGCTTGGGAAACAAAGTTCATTATATCACGAATCGAACGCTCACAATAGCGTTTTTTCCGTTCTTTTTTGCCCGCGTCCTCGCACGGAGGAAGCAAGCCGAAGTTGGCGTTCATAGGCGGAGTGCCCGCCTCTGCCGAAGCCACATACTTCGACAGCGCGCCCATGACCGTGGTTGCGGGCGGCACCGCCGCGGGTTTGCCCGAAAGCTCGCGCGCGAGCGAGATGCCCGCGATGAGCCCGCTCATGACGCTTTCCATATACCCTTCCACTCCCGTGAGCTGTCCGGCTATGTAGAGCGCGCCTTCCCCTCTCACCCTGAAAGTGGCGTCGAGCGTCCCCGCCGAGTTGAGATAGGTGTTGCGGTGCATGACACCGTAGCGCAGAAACTCCGCTTCGCGGAGCGCGGGTATCATGGTGAACACGCGCCTCTGTTCGGCGTAGGTGAGGTTTGTCTGGAAGCCCACCATATTGAAGCAATCGCCCGCGGTGTTTTCGCGGCGGAGCTGGACAACGGCATAGGCTCCCTTCCCCGTGCGCGGGTCGCGCAGTCCGACGGGACGGAGCGGCCCGAAACGCATCGCGTCACGGCCTCTTTTCGCAATCTCCTCGATGGGCATACAACCCTCGAAAAGCTCCTTTTTCTCGAAATCGCGCAGCATCGCCGTCTTTGCGCCGACGAGCGCCTCGCAGAAGGCGGCGTACTCCTCCTTTTCCAGCGGAAGATTGAGATAATCGTCCCCGCCTTTGCCGTATCTGCCGCCGAAATACGCCCGCTCCATATCCACGCTCGCCGCGTCCACTATGGGCGATGTCGCGTCGTAGAAATGGAGGTTTTCCTGCCCCGTCAGGGCGGCAAGCCTTGTTGCGAGGCTTTCCGATGTAAGAGGTCCCGTCGCCACTATCGCGGGCGGATCGGGGATGTCCGTCACCTCGCCCCGGATGAGCCTGAATGCGGGATACGCCGCGAGCTTCTTTTCCACCAGCTCCGAAAATGCGTGCCTGTCCACGGCGAGCGCGCCCCCCGAAGGGACTGCGGTCGAATACGCCGCGTCGAGCAGCTCGCACCCGCAGGCGCGAAGCTCCGCTTTGAGCGCCCCCGAAGCGGTCTCTCCTTCGGATTTGAGCGAGTTGGAACACACGAGCTCCGCCAGCCCGCCTCCCGAGTGTGCCCCCGTCTGTCTTTCGGGACGCATCTCGTAAAGGTTCACCGCAAAACCCCGCTTCAGGAGCTGAAGCGCGGCTTCGCACCTGTCTCTT
>USEV01000043.1 GCA_900553825.1 uncultured Eubacteriales bacterium | reverse complement strand
AACGACGGCTTGTGTGCGAGTATCTCCTGCTCGTCGAAGCCCTCCCTTTTGAGGCTCACGACGGCTTTGGGAAAGATGTTCTTGCTCTTGTTGAACACCGCGGAAGACGACACCTCGACTCCCGCCGCCGAAAGCACGGGGCTTTGCTCGACGAGCCGACGGAAAACGAATTCCGCATACGGGCTGCGACATACATTGCTCGAACAGACAAACAAAACCTTCATTCTCACTCCTTGCGCGCAGACGCGGCGCTGTCCTCGGGTGCCGACAGGGTCACATCCCCGTCGGGATATGTGCAACAGGGGTGCACGACCCCCGCGCGCATGTCGTCGGACGACCTCTTGTCATGGCTCGGGGAAACGGTGTAATTCCCCGCGAGCACCTTACTGCGGCAAAAGCCGCACTCGCCCACCCTGCACTGCGAAAGCACGCCGAGCCCCGCACGCTCCATTGCCACCATGAGCGTTTCGGTGGTGCGGCAGGGCACGCGGTATTCCCTTGCGCCCAGTTGCACGGTGAGGGTGAAGAATTTTTCTTCCGTCGCCCTGTCGGTGACGGAGTTTTTGGAAAACTTCATGCCTGCGACCAGCGCGTCGCCCTCGAATTCCCTCACGAGGTGAGCGTAGAACTCGTCGCCGCCGCAGGCAAAGAGAGTGAACTTCCTCCCGCCTACCGCGTCGTGCACGAGCTTTGCGGTCACGACGCCGCTCTCCACTCCGTCGCACGCTCCTTCGCGGGCGACATATACGACTTTGACCCGCGGGCAATTCAGCCCGTCGAGCTGTTCCCTGAACAGAAATTCGCAGGCGCGGTCCACCGAGTAGACGAGCACCATGTCGAAGTCCTCGCTGCCCTCCGCGACTGCCTTTGCCATGGACAGCATGGAGGTGACGCCCCCGCCGCCGGCAATGCCCACCACGACCTTTTCGTCGTGTGCGGGGTCGTAGACGAAATTCCCGTCGGGCGCGGAACAGAGGAGCACATCGCCTTCCGCGACCTCGTCGCACAGGAAGCCGGAGAGTATGCCCGCCTTCTTGACCGTGATGAGGTAAAACCCGTCCCGTCGCGCCTCCGCGGGCGACGAGGCGAGGGTGTAAGCGCGGGTGACTCTGCTCCCTCCCACATCGGCGGTGACGGAGATGTAATTCCCCGCCCTCGCGGGCGCAAGGCTCAAGGTGCGCTCCCCGTCCGCTTCCAGCCGGAAGGTCTTCATGCCGGGGAAATGCTCCGTGATGCCCGCGACTCGCACGAACTGTTTGCGGGGCTCCGCACTCTTTTCAAGGCACTTTCCCACCATGGCAATCACTCCATGGCCAGGACGAGCCTGTTGTAGATTATTTCGCTCATGATGTCGAACAAAAACGCAAGCGGCCACAGCCACACGCACAGAATGCCGACGACGAGCGTGGCGGTGCGGTTGGTCTCCGTGAAGCGCAAAATTCTCAAAAGCCAGGGAAGAATCCAACAAAACAACACATAAACTGTGACTTTTGCGAATTTCGGGCACTGCTCGAACTTCTGCGTGCGGGTGGTCTTGTCCTCGAGCTCGGGAATGCCGATGCTGAAACAGGAGCCTTTGCCCTTTTTGGATCTGACCTTGATCCACCCCCCGTGACGACGGGCGATGGTGTCGGCGACATACAGCCCCAGCCCGGAGTTCTTGGAGTCGGTGCGCGACGCTTCCTCCATGAAGAACTTGTCGAAAACATAGGGCAGGTTCTTCTTGTCGATGCCCCTGCCGGTGTCCTTGACCCTGGCGATGAAGTAGCGTCCGTCGCGCTTGAAGGACACCTCGATTTTGCCGCCCTCCTCCGTGTACTTGACCGCGTTGGAAATGATGTTCTGAAACACCCTTTCGATGTCCCGCCTGTCGACGAGGATGCGGGCGGAGGGAATGTGTTTTATCTTGTAGGAGATGTTCTTGTTGCGCGCGAGCTGTTCGAACTTGGTGAGCACCCCGCCCACGAAAGTGCGGGTGTCGACCTCCTCGCGCAGGAAGTCCATCTCCTCAATCTCGTGCTTCGACGCGTCCACGAGCTTGAGCACGAGCTGATTGAGCTGTTCCGTCTTTTCGGAGATGAGGGCAAGATAGTCCTTGTCGTCCATGCCGTCCTGCAGGCACTCCGCATAGCCCGAGATGAGCGCGAGCGGCGTCTTGACATCGTGCGCGACGCTTGCCACCGCGAGCTTGTTCTGCTCGATTGCGCGCGCCTGTCTGACCTGCTGTTCGAGCGCGGCGACGCGCAGCTTTTCGAGCGAGCGCAACATCTTGCGCTGTGCCGCGGTGCCCCTGGGCACGATGGGCGTGGAAACATCGCCGTCGTTCATTGCGTCGATGGCGAGCTGGACATAGTTCTTTCTGCCTCTCAATCCTGCCATTTGTAGCCGAGTCCCCACACGGTGACGACATTCTCGACGCCGTGTTTGGCGAGTTTCTCGCGCAGGCGTGCGACGGTGACGGCGACGGTGTTCTCGTCGATGTACTCGTCATAGCCCCACACCACATCTATGAGCTTCTGCTTGCTGAAGATCTGGTTCGCGTTCTTGGTGAGGAAGTCGAGGAGGTTGAACTCCTTGAGGGTGAGCGCGACGGGCTCGCCGTCCACCTTGACCTCGTGACGGGTGGAGGAAATCTTCATCTTTCCGTACACCCTCTCGCTCCTCTCCTGGGTGTTGAACTCGTAGTAACGGCGCAACTGCGCGTTGACCCTGCCCACCATCTCCTTGAAGGAGAAGGGCTTTGTCATATAGTCGTCCGCGCCGAGCTCGAACATCTTGAGCTTCTCGTCCTCGCCCACGATTGCCGACACCACTATGACGGGTATGGAAAGCTCCCTGCGGAGCGATTTGCACACCTCATAGCCGTCGACAACGGGCATCATTATATCCAGCAGCACGAGGTCGGGCTCCATACTGCGGGCGTATTCCAGCGCCTGCGCCCCGTTGAACGCCTGGTAGACGCTGTGACCCGCCTTGATGAGGTAATTCCTCATCATGTCGTTGAGCTCGGTGTTGTCCTCTGCAATCAGAATTTTACGCATGTTGTCCTCCTTGACTCATTTGAGCTCGATGCCGTGCTCGCGGAAATATCTGACATACGACCCGCGCCAGTAGCGGCACACATCCTTTTTGCCGAGCCCTTCGATGTCGCCCGACATATCGTAGGCGCCGTTGACCCTCCAGCTGTTGAGCATGCCGATTTTAATCGCGTCCGTCGGGCAGTTGAAGGAGCAGGCGGTGCACCCGATGCAGTTCTTTCCGAACGAGGGCAAGCCGTCCTTCATGACGATGTTGAGCTGGGGGCATAGCCTCGCGCACTTCCCGCAAGAGATGCACTTGCCCGCATCCGCCCTGAAGCCTCTGCCGATGAGCGGCATACCCATGTGCTCCACCGCGACGACAAACCGCGTCGCCTTGGCAAAGAGGTTGGGGTTGAGCGGCTTTTTCGCGCCTTCGAAAACAATGTCCGCGTCGGCGGGAGCGGTGTTTTTCGCCGCCTGCCACATGAGCGCCGCCATCTTGTCGGAATGGCGGAAAATCATGTTGTACGGCATGACATAATGGAACTCGCCCCTGTAATCGTAGCCCTTCCGCGCAAGTATCTTGCGCAGCTTCCGCGAGGACGCGTCGTTGACATGCAACGGCTCGCCGCTCGTCTTTACAATATAATAACCTTTTTCATCTGTCTGTGGCAAGCCCTTTGCGAAATCCAGCACATTTTGAGGGGCGTTGAACCCGTGCACGGGATAGCCGATGACAAGGGTGTCGAAAGCCGCGACATCGGGGGTCTCGGCGTCCTTGCGGATTTTGAGCGTGACGCACTCCGCTCCCCTCTCCTGCAACCTTTCCGCGAAAAGTCCGCACACTCTGGCGGTGTTCCCGCTTGCCGAAAACACGGTGAACAGAACTCTCATCAGAACCTCCTGTACATCGCCTTGTCGCCGTTGAAGAAGTACTCCGTGTTCTCCTCACGGGCGTGAGAGTCGTACCACACCTGGGCATAGAACGGCATGAACTTCGCAAGCCTGTCGAAATCCCAGGGTTCGGGCTGACAGCACACGGGGCACCAGTGTCCCGCCTTGAGCACCGTATAGGGCGACGCCCAGAACTTGTGACCGTCGTGGCACTCCCACTCGAGCTTGGTGTAAAGGTCGCCCTTTATCATACTGCCCGAGAGGCACTTGCCCCCGCGGTACTCCGCCGCTCCGCGCATATCCTCGATGTCGAGCTCGCTGTCGGGCTTGGTCTCGTCGTAACCGTGGTTGAGCAGGAAGCCGTACTTGCGCAGGTTCTCGGTCTTTCTTATGGCGTCGTAATCGATGTTGCCGTCCGCCACCTCGCCCTTTGCGAGCACGGGGAACTTGTTCCAGCTCTTGACCATGCACTTGAGGTTGTCGGGGCTGCCGAAAAATGCGCGAACACGCCCTTTATCTTCCTTTTTGACCCACTCAAGCGGCGAATTGATGTGTTTGAGCAGTCGCTTGAAACCTATGCTGGAAATCACTTTCGAGGGCACGATCTTCGCCGCCTTATAGAACGGGAACTTCTTGACAATCGCCTCGCAGAACTCGTCGATCGTGTCGTGCTGGAAGTCGAAGAGGTCGTTGAGCTCGTCGCCGTCCGCAAACCACAGCCCGTGGAAATTGCGTATGGAATTCCAGCCCGGGTTCATCACCTTTTCGATGTCGCAACCTATCGTCGTCAGGAGCTTCGCGTAGGTGTCGTAGCCCGTCACCCTGTTCGTCTCGCCCCCGCCGATGTTGTAGCACTTTTTCCAGAAGCCGTCCACCTCGCCCTTGAGGTCGCGCTCCACTATGCGCTTGACCAGCAGTCCGCTGTCACGCGATGTCGACCACTCCAGGGGGACATTGATGCAGGTGTGGAACATGAGCCCGTCGCTCATGTTGTCCTGCATCATGTTGTAGTGCAGCATCGCCGTCTGGCGCAGCACCGCCCAGCACTTGAGGTTGCTGTCCAGCACATACCTCTCGCCCTTCAGCTTGCTCGCCGCATACACATCGTACACGCTGGGAAGGAGCGGGTCGCCCACCCTGCCCCAGGGGTGCAGATAGTTGCGGTGACCGTAAAGAGCCACGGTGGAAACATGCACGAATTTGGGCTGATTTTCCTTGATTTCCTCAACCGCGTCCACCATGTTGCGCGTGCCCACATGGTTTGCGAGCTTGGTGCCCTCGGGGTCGTGGTCGGATGCGGGCGGGATTATCGCCCCGACATGAAAGACATAATCCGTGCCCTTCACGAGCTCGCGGCAGGAATCGGCGTCGGCAAGGTCACCCTTCACGACCTCCACCCGCTTCCCCGCCGTGCGGCGCACGGCATTGACGAAATTGCGGTCCTTGCGCGAACCCTTGCGCACCAGGATTTTGACTTTTTCGACCTCTTGGAGCTCGAGGAGTTGCCTCAGGCACTCCCTGCCCATGTTTCCGCTTGCGCCGGTCAGCGCGATTACGACAGACATACATACCTCCGGATTGCCGCGTGTGCGGCTTCTTTTATCATAATAGCGCGCAGGCATTACCCCGGCATGACAAACACCTTACAATTTCCTTACACCTTGCGCTCCCGCCCGCAAGGCGCTCGCGCGCGTGAGTCGGAGTGCAATTTATGAAAATCGAAAGGCGCTTCCGCGCCGCGAAAACCCGCGCACCGGGGACGCTCTTCCCCGGTGCGTGGGCAACCGCCGTAACCGCCGTTTTTTCAAATCACTTCATGTAGGGGAAGCCGTCCGGGATCTGCTTGCCCAGCATTCCGAGGCTTCCAGCGATGATCAGAAGCAGCACCGTGACGCCCACTATGCAACCGAGCACCACCAGCTGTTTCCTGCGCGGCAGGTCGTGCACCACATAGGCGGCAAAGTAGAAGGGACAGTATCCTATGAGGAACAGGATTATGGGCATGGAGGGCTGCCACCAGGATTTTTCCCATGTCAGCACCCCGCACGCATTGAGCAAAATCTCGATGATGACCGCGGCGACCGCGCCCGCCACGCCGGGTATCACCCTGCCGAGCACCGCCTTGGTCTTGATTGCGCGCTCCGAGGCGGAGAGGTTTTTGCCCGTCACATTGCACATATAGTACATGTTGTTGGGGTCGTGCAGCCAGTTGGCGTTGCCGTCGAAGAACTTGCCCGATTCCGCGTCGGGCGATGTCTTGAGCAGCTTGCACGCCACAACGCCGAGCATGAAGAACATGAACGATATCTCGATGTTGTAGCCGACGAGTATCTGCAACGCGCTTCCGCCCGCCGCCGTCGTGCCCCACACGGGTTGCCCCGTGGTCGCATAGACCATGGCGTTCCATGTCTCGTTGAACACATCCATGAACCAGAACGCCGTCGCCCCGAAGAGGATGTTGTAGTTCCCCTTCTTGAGCTCGTTCACCAGGATGTAGAGCACCACCAGCAACATCGGCACGACATACCACTTGAGCGTGCCGACATCCTGCATGACCTCTTCCAGCATCTCGGGCGTCGTGGTGCCCGGCACCTTTGCCGACAACATAGAAAGCAACATAATTACCCCCTGCTGCGGACTGTGTCCGCGATTTATTTCTCCGTCGTGCTTTCGCGCGACGGTGATTTCGCTTCCCGCACGTGCGGCGCACGGTCACTCCGTCGCGGCGACGAATATGTAGGATTTGTTCCCGTCCACGATGTAGAGCTGCGCGTATTCCGTGCCGTCGTATTCAGTCGTAATCCCGCATGTGCCGTAGCAGACATCTCCGTTCGGGTAGGTGTACACAATCATGTGCGCGCCGCCGCGTTCGGCACCCGCCTTCCACTCTCCCCAACGCTCCGTGCCGTCGGCGAAGTCCAGGAAGAACGCCCCCGTGTTGAAGCTCACCTTCACCATGTCGGCGTCAACCGTCATTCCGTCGTATTCGCCGCCCACCGACACCTTGTAGATATGCACCGCGTCGTCCTCCGTGACGGTGAGGCTTTCAAACACCCAATCGTCTGTCTCTTATACACATCTGACGCTGCCGACGATAAGGCTC
>USEV01000042.1 GCA_900553825.1 uncultured Eubacteriales bacterium | reverse complement strand
ATACGAGATTCCTCTACGTCTCGTGGGCTTGGAGATGTGTATAAGAGACAGGTGCAGGGTGGGTCAAATGCTGCCGCTTGCTTCTGCCTTCCCCTAGACGAGGGGGCCTGACATCCGTAAGTCGGACGCGCAATCCCGTATAGAATGTTGTGGTTCAAAATCGAACACCATCACGAACATAGCAGGACTTTCTTCAGTATGTACATTATATCACATTCCGACGGCGTTTGCAATAGGTAGTTTGAAAAATAAATTTCGAGCACTTTTCCGCAATCTAACCGCTCGGATTTTTCAGAAACACACCGTTTTGAGGGCAAAACCCGCACTCTTACAGAAAAAAGATAACCGACAAAACGGCAAATCTGTGGGTTGTATTTCGCGCGCGCAAAGTTTATTATGTAAAAGGGTGTTCCCACTTGATAAGGAGGATATTATGACATTCAGAAACCACCGCATTTTCGCGGCGATTCCTGCCGCTTTGCTGGTCTTCGTGCTGATTGCGCTTCTTGCCGTCACTCTCACCGGACCGATTGCGGAAGCGGAAGAGACGAAGTTTGCCGCAACGGAGCAAAGTGAAATCACTTTCGCTCAGATGAGCGACATCCACTACTTCCCCTACCAGCACTGCTACCCTCACGACATGGCAGACTATCTCGAAAGCGACTTCTACCACTCCACGACGGGAGATACGAAGCTCGTCATCGAGAGCGGAAGCCTGCTCATGGCGCACATCGAGGAGATCATTGCCGATGCCCATAACGGCGTCGCGCCTATGTACCTCTTCACCACGGGCGACCTCTGCAAAAACGGCGAACAGGCTGCCCTCATCGATGTCGCAAACGCGCTGCGTTACCTGCAGAACGAGGTCCGCAAAGTCAGCGGGTACGAGAACTTCCAGGTGTTTGCAACGGTCGGCAACCACGACCTCTACAACGCCTCGGGCAAGCTCTACGACATGACGGACGGCTCGGAGTACATCTCCGAAGTGGTCACTTCGGCGCAGTTCGCGCTCATATTCACCGGGCTCGGCTTCCCCGACATCCCCGTTTCCACCCTTTACTCGGTCTATCCCGCCGAATACTGGTCCTCGTCGTTCACCGCTGGGCTTGACGGTGCGAATGACTACGGCTATGTCGCCTCCGAGACCGCCGCGAACCTCGAAATCACCTACTATTCCGACCATCTCGAGGCGCTCAAGAGCGACTTCTCCTACACCGACTACACTGCCCTTTTCGACGCGGCGAACATAAATTCGTTGAGCCACTATGTAGATGTCAACAGTGACTTCGGCTTCTTCCTGCTCGACGGCACCGACCGCGAAAACGACGGCTCCTTCACCCCCGTCAGGGTCAACGAACATGAATACGGCGAAATCGAAGCCGTGTCCTATCACCTCGGGACGGAGGACGGCAAAATCAATTCCGCCTCCGCATCCGACTCCGCCGTGCGCGTGGCTTTCGACGCAGACAAACCCGTCTATGCCAACACAGGCTGGAATCACATCACGGGCGGCAGACTCACCGAAGAGCTGCTCGATTGGATGCGCGCGATAACCTCCGACAGCGCGAACGCGGGCAAGACTTTTGTCGCGGCGTATCACTTCAACGCCCTGCCCCACTTCGAGCAGGAGGACGACATCCTCAAGGACTTCGTGTTTTACAACTGGGAGTACATCACCGAGGAATTCCTGGAAATGGGCATACGCTACGGTCTGAGCGGTCACATGCACTCCTCCGACATCGCCTACTACAACGACGCCGCGGGCAGGACATTCTACGATGTCGAAACGGGCTCGACGGTGAGCTATGCGTCCGCAAGGCGCTATATGAGCCTCACCCGCTACGAGCTCGCGGACGGTAAGGTGGGCGAAAAGTTCACCTCCTCGCTCATCGAGCTCGAAAGCTTCGATTTCGACGGCGAGACGGTCACCGACCCCAACGCCTATATCACCGAAAAGGTGTACGGACAGCTCGTCGACCGCGTCGTCGACCACTTCATCGATGTGCGTACAATCGAGGATATGCTGGACTTCGAAAGCCTGCTCGGTGATATGTACGACACGGCAAACATCGGCATCGCAATAGAGAATCTCGTGGATTTCGTCATGTACGACCTCTACGAAAACGGCGTATATCCCGACGGCAACACTTACGACAGTCTCCTCGACTATGTCAACGATTGCGTGGCGGAAAAGCTTATACGCATGAAGTTCGGCGCCGCGGGACAGGAGCTCACGCTCGCCCAGATATTCTCCTTCATCATGATGGCGCACGCGCAGGGTGTCGAACCCACGACGGCGGAGCTGCTTGCCGATGCTCCCGCAATCAGCGGCACGGCATCGGAGCGCCTCGACCCGCTCGACCCCGTGTGGAGAGCACGCTATATCGCCGCCCTCCAGGACTTTGACGCAAAGTGCGACAGCGGTCAGCTCGCCGAGGATCTCTTCGGCATACTGCTCGACGCGCTGTGGTATGACGACGATTCCATCCTCAAGACACTGCTTTCTGCGGAAATCAATCTCCGTGAACTCGGCCTCGACACCAACAACTTTTTGGTGAAAGCCGTCATCAATGTTCTCAGACAGCCCTCCACGATCGCCTCTCTTTTCACCATACTGAACCTGGGGCTCGACGCGGAGACAATGGCAATGATAGAAGAAGCAATACCCGAGGACCTCGTCATCGACATCAACGAGGAAAGGCTCGTGCTCGTCGAAGTGGTGGATGCGCTTTGGCCGGTGCTCACCGCTCTTCTGGACAGCATGCTCGGGCTCAGGCTCAGCGGCGACAACCTCTATGAGGGCGTGAACGCGCTTGCCGACGCCTACCTCACCGAGAGCTTCTATGTCGGCCTCAGCGGCATTGCGAAGAACATCGTCGTTGCATACGCCACGGACGACGAACCCGATGTCGCCGACATATACGACCTGGCAGAGGAATTCGTCGTCGTGCCTCACGAGGGCTATGCGGACGAATACGAAGTGACGCTCTCCTATGTGAGCGACACACCCGTTGCGGACGAATACAACGCCGCGACACAGGAAAACGGCAGACTGCCCTCCCACCTGACGGCGTCGTTCGCACAGGGCGACGAGAGCGGCGAAGCCTACACCCTCAACTTCTACACGGCGGAGAAAATCGGTGCCGAAGTCGTGCTTCTTGACGAAAACGGCAACGAAATCGACACCGTGACGGTGACGACAGCCGACCTCGATGCGAGCGCGGACGACGAATTCCGCACCGTGACGGTGAACGGCGAAAGCGGCAAAATCCAGGTGGACGGCGGAACTTACGCGCAGTATATCCCCCTCATAGACCTCGGCATACTGACCATAAGCCACACCGAAATCGAATACGAGGTGGAGCCGGAAGAAGATTCGGACGACCCCGTCGTCACGCACCCCTACACCTACCTCGACCGTGACAAAGCCCCCGCAAACAGCGTCGTCTACCGCAACAGGTGGACGGTCACTTTCAAGGGGCTCGAGGCAGGCAAGACCTACGGCTACGAAGTGCGCGGCGTCTACGGCGCGGGCGAGAACATTTCGACATACGGGCTTGCCGAGAGCACGGGTGCGGAGAAGTTCACCTTCACGACGCTGCCCTCCGAAACGACGGACAGCTTCGCATTCCTCGCATTCTCCGACCTGCAGGGGATGATAAAATCCATGTACGACAAGACCGCGGCGACGCTTGCCGCGGCAAAGGCGGGCGCGGGCGAATTCGACTTCGTGCTGAATGCGGGCGACATGGCGGACAACGGCGACAACTTCTCGCAATGGGGCTGGGCGCTCAACGGCTCGCTTGACCTGTTTGCAAACACCTCGACAATCCTTGCGGCGGGCAACCACGAAGACGACGGCGGACAGCTTGCGAGATACTACAACTACACCTCTTTCGCGCCCGACGGTCAGGACGAAGACCCCACCAATTACTACCCCTACGAGAGTGGAATGTACTACTCCTTCAACTACGGCACGGCGCACATCGTGGTGCTGAACACGAACCTCGCAGACAACGCAACAGGGCTTTCAGAGGCACAAATCGAATGGTTGAAGTCCGATTTGACGGCAAATGCCGATGCGCAGTGGAAGTTCGTGCTCATGCACAAGAGCCTGTATTCCGCGGGGTCGCACAGCTATGACGGCGACATTGCCGCCATGCGCAGACAGCTCGTCCCGCTCTTCTACGAATACGGTGTCGATGTCGTCTTCGGCGGGCACGACCACACCTACACGGTGACACAGCTGCTCGACGGCGAGGGCAACCCCACGGGCACCACGCTCGGCAAGGACGGCGTGCTCTCCGCAAGCGAGGACGGCGTGCTGTATGTGACGCTCGGGACGGTGGGGACCAAGTTCTACAACTATATGGAGAACCCCGACATCGCGGGTGCTTTCGACAGGGAAAACAGCATCTCCTCCACCCTGACTCTGCCCACCTTCGCGAAGATAACCGTGAACGGCGACACCCTGACATTCACGGGTTACACCGTGAGCGAGGACGGCACGCTCAGCAAGATTTACAACGAACCCGGTGACGATCTCCTGCTCGTCAAGATACTCGTGCCCATAGCGGCGGTGATCGTGATTGCAGGCGTCGTGGTGGCGGTGATTGTCGTCAGAAAGAAGAAAAAGGCGGCAAACTCCGGCGCGGCACAGGATGCCGACGAAGGCGCAAAGGCACAGCCCAAGGAGGACGGAAACGACTCCGACGACTGACCTACACCCGCACTGCGCGGGTAGAAAACCGACATCGGGTTGACCTCTGTGTATTGACTTTTCCGCTTTTATGACGGAAAATAAAACCGAGGGGGCGCGCGCGCTCGCGTGTCCCCTCTTTTTTACGGAGGCACCGAGATGGGGAAGAAAATCGTCAAATACCGCTATATAATCCTGATTGCTTTTGTGGTTATACTGGGCGTTTCGGCAGCCTTTCTCCCCACGATGATTGAGAAGGTCAATTACGATCTGACCTCGTATCTCCCCGACGATTACGAGACGAGCAAGGGTTACGAATTCCTGTCCGACAACTTCAACATCCACGGCGATGTGGAGATCGGGCTCACCGCGACGCGCCCGCAGATCGAAAAGGCGGCGGAGGACATCCTCGCAATCGAGGGCGTGACGAACACGGTCTGGGCAAAGTACTTCGAAATGCTCCTGGAATTCGGGGTTTACGACGCTTCCGACGCGGATTTCGCGCACCTTTACTCCATCCTCACCAATGCTCCCCTGCCCACGCAGGACGGCGACGGCAAGCTGGTGTTCGACGAGACGACCTCGTACAACTGGGCGTTGCTGGTCACTCTGAGATATCCTCCCTCCTCGCAGGAAGCCATAAAGGTTTTCGGGCAAATCACCGACATACTGAACGACACCGTGGGGGAAGGCAACTTTGCGACCGCGGGCATGACGGAACAGGCGAACGCCCTTTTCGAAACGGTGTTCGACGAGCTGTGGATTTACCTCATTGTGGCGGGGATTGTCGTCGTCATAATCCTTGCGCTGACCACAAATTCCCTCATGGAGCCCATAATCCTGCTCCTGACCCTCGGCATCTCGATTGTCATCAACCTCGGCACCAACGCGATTTTCCCGTCGACTTCGATGATAACTTTCGCGGTGACCGCGATTCTGCAGCTGGGGTTGAGCATGGACTACGCCATATTCCTGTTGCACCAGTACCGCGACGAACTCAAGCTGAACTGCGACCCCGGGCAGGCGCTTGCCGCCGCCATACCCAAATCGGCAAAGGCAGTGACATCGAGCGCTCTGACGACCGTGGTGGGCTTCCTCGCGCTGATGTGCATGCAGTTTGAGATAGGCACCGACCTCGGCTTGTCGCTCGCGAAGGGCATCCTGTGCTCGCTCGCGACGGTGGTGCTCCTGCAACCGTGCTTCATGCTCATGCTGGACAAGGCGCGCGTCAAGACCCAGCACAAGTGCCTCGACTTCCACTTCCGTGCACCCGTCAAGCGCAGCATCCGCGACAGACGGTGGGTTGTGGCGGTGTTCGCACTGCTCTTCATACCCGTGCTCTACGCGGCGAACTTCACCCTGTCCTACAACTATGTGAAATTCATGCCCGACCCCGACACCTCGGGTTACACCGAGGAACAGCTCTGGAACTACACCACGGCAAAGGAGCTCGGCAACCAGGTCATGATAATCGTGCCCAACTGCATCACGGAGGACGGAGAAACCCGTTACCTCATTGAAGAAAACTACGCCTTCGTGAACAAGCTGGACGAGCTGGGTGCGGAGCTTGCCGAGGTCAACGGCGAAAGCGTCGAGAAGCTCTCCTACAAACTCGGGCTTTATGTCATGATACCCGAGGGCAGCACAATCAAATTCGGCACGCTGGAGCTCACCCTGAGCCAGCTCTTCAGGTTCATGGACTTCTACCCCGAAGTGGATATGTCACGCATCACGGAAGTCGGATATATCGACACCCTGCTCGGGCAGATAAACACCATAATGCGCGACACCGACGGCGACGGAGTGGCGGACAACGACATCACTCTCACCGCGAACGATCTCATGGGGCTGTTCCTGAGCACGGGCGGCGACTTCGAATCCTACCTCGGCATGTTCCAGAGTTATGTAAACGGGGGTTATACGATGTACACCGTAGGCATAAACCCCGCAATCAACTACGAAAGCCAGGAAAGCTTCGACATCCTGGACGAGGTCAAGGCACTTGCGAACGGCATCTTCGGCGAGACGGGAATGAGGTGCTATTTCACGGGATACACCCAGGGCGCGTACGACTTTGCGGCGGTCACCCCGGGCGACTACGCAATGGTGACGGCAATCTCCATCGCGGCAATCCTCGTCATCCTCATACTCACTCTCTCCAGCTTCAAATTCTCGGTGTTGCTCGTGGCGCTCATCGAGTTCGGCATCTGGCTCAACCTGCTCATGCAGTACATCTTCACGGGCGGCACGATAAACTTCATGTCCTACCTGGTCATAACGGCGGTGCAGCTCGGCGCGACGGTGGACTATGCAATCCTGATTGCGACAAAGTACCGCTCATTCCGCAAACGCTTCGTGCCCTCACAGGCGGCGTAC
>USEV01000041.1 GCA_900553825.1 uncultured Eubacteriales bacterium | reverse complement strand
GTGGTGAACGACGCTCTTGCCGAGTGCGAGAAGGTGAAGGCGGACAAGAACGCGAACATAGTGCTTGCGGGGTCGAGGGAGAGTTCGCCTGTGCACTACGGCGATGTCGCGGTGTGCGAGAGCGGGAGCGCGTTCACGCTGCACCTTTACGGCATGCGGGTGGAGTGCGCGACTGCGTTGCTTGGGGTGCACAACATAGAAAACCTCGCTCTGGCGGCGGGAATGGCGTTTGCGCTCGGGGTGTCGCCCGAACAGATACGCGACGCGATTTCGCGCATCGAGCCCACTCCCCACCGTCTGCAACTGATTGACGGAAACGGCATAAAGATAATCGACGACACCTTCAATTCCAGCCCGGACGGAGCGCGTCGCGCGCTGGAAGTCCTCTCGCTTTTTGCGGGACGCAAGGTGGTGGTGACCCCGGGGCTTGTCGAGCTCGGGGCGACGGAAGAGGAGGAAAATGTGCGTCTGGGGGAGGAGCTCGCCGAGGTTGCGGATGTAATCGTGCTGGTGGGCAAAAGGCGCATCCGCTCCATAGCCGAGGGCACGAGGAGAGCGGGGTTCGAGGGCAACATAATGACTTTCGGGAGTCTTGCGGAGGCGGAGGCGTCGTTTGGCGAAATCCTGCACATCGGCGATGTTCTGCTCCTGCTCAACGACCTGCCCGAATGCTACGACGACTGAACGCGCGGTGGGTTTGCGCACGCCGTCGCGGGGCTTGCCGCGGCGGAGAGGAGGAGAGAATGAAAAGCAAAATCGCTGTGATTTTCGGCGGGCGTTCGCTTGAAAGCGACATATCCGTCCTCACTGCGCTGGAAGTGCTGGCGGTGCTCTCGGAGGGGGATTACGACATCATGCCGTTCTACCTCTGCGACGGCGATTTCTACACCGACGGAGTGGACAAACTGGAGGCGTTCACGCCGTTTTCAAAGGAAAAGCACCGTCGCACCGTTTTGCTGAACGGGGGGTTTTACGAGCTCAAAAAGGACAGATTAAAGCGCGTTTTCCGTCCGGACGCCGCGTTGGTGTGCTGTCACGGCGGAGAGGGCGAGAACGGCGTCCTGCAAGGGCTTCTGGAATTCAACGGCATAGCCTCGACCTGTTCGGGAGTGGGCGCCTGTGCGGTGACGATGGACAAGGCGATGGCGAAGAGTATGTTCGAGCATATGCTGTTCAATGTCATACAGCACAAGGTGGTCTTCACCGCGGATTTCCTCCGCGACCCCGAGGGTGAAACCCTGCGCGCGGAAACGGGTCTGCGTTACCCGCTCATAGTCAAGCCCGCATCGCAGGGGAGCAGCATAGGCATCCGCGTTGCCGAAAACGCCGTGGAGCTTCGCGAGGCGCTGGAAGTCGCGGCGGAATTCGATTGCAAGATGCTGGTCGAGGAAAAGCTGTGCGATTTTTTCGAGGTCAACTGCGCCGCGTTCTCCAAGGGGGACAAAATCGTGGTGTCGGCGACGGAACGCCCCAAAGGGGCGGGCGACATCCTCACCTTCGAGGACAAGTATATGTCGGGCGGAAAGTCTGGCGGCGATACGCACATAATCCCCGCCGACATAGGCGAGCTGAACGAGGTGGTGAGAGAGGATACGGAAAGGATTTACCGCGAGCTCGGTCTGCGCGGAATAGTGCGCGTGGATTATCTCGTGGACAGGGCGAGGGGGAAGGTGTATGTCAACGAGGTGAACACGGTGCCGGGGTCGTTGGCGTTTTACCTCTTCGAGCCCGTGGGAATAGGCTTTTACGAGCTCGTTGCGGCGCAGATAGAGGAGGCGCTGTCGAGGCGCGGGGAGGACAATCGGGCAAGGGTGTTCAGAACTCCCGTGCTGGAATATTATGCGGGGAGCTTCGGGGGAGTCAAGGGGAGCAAGCGGCGGCAACCCCGAAAGTGAGGAGTCAAAGCGACTGCGGATTTCTCTCCGTGTGGCGCGCCCGAGCGGGTGCGTCGCGTGCGTTTTGCGTGCCCGCGCGTGACTCCGCCCCGAACGCTTGCCAACCCTCGCGGAATGTGTTATCATAACGGCTGTTATAATCTCCCGCGAGGTGTATCTCCATGGACAAGATAAAGATGAATACCCCCCTCGTCGAAATGGACGGGGACGAGATGACAAGAGTGCTTTGGCAGTGGGTGAAGGACATACTCATCACTCCCTATGTCGACCTCAGGACCGAATATTACGACCTCTCTCTCGAGAACCGCGACGCCACCGACGACAAGGTGACGACGCAAGCCGCGGAAGCGTGTCTGCGTTACGGCGTGGGCGTCAAGTGCGCCACCATTACCCCCAATGCGCAGAGGGTGGAGGAGTTCGGGCTCAAGAAGATGTGGGCGAGCCCCAACGCCACGATAAGGGCGAAGATGGACGGCACGGTGTTCCGCGCTCCCGTCGTCGTGCGCGGCATAACCCCGCTTGTCCCCGCGTGGAAAAAGCCCATAGTCATCGCGCGTCACGCATACGGCGATGTGTACAAGGGCGTCGAGATGAAGGCAAACGGCGGCAAGGCCGAGCTCTCCTGCGACGGCAACACCCTCACCGTCTTCGACTTCGGCGGCGAGAAGGGCATTCTGCAATCCATCCACAACACCGAAAAGAGCATAAGGAGCTTCGCGAGGAGCTGCTTCAATTACGCCCTCGACACCCGCAACGACCTCTGGTTCTCCACCAAGGACACCATCTCCAAGATTTACGACCACACCTTCAAGGACATCTTCCAGGAGATTTACGACGCCGAGTACAAGGAAAAGTTCGAGGCGGCGGGAATCGAATATTTCTACACTCTGATAGACGACGCCGTGGCGCGCGTCATGCGCTCCGAGGGCGGCTTCATCTGGGCGCTCAAGAACTATGACGGCGATGTCATGAGCGACATGGTCGCAACCGCGTTCGGTTCGCTCGCCATGATGACATCCGTGCTCGTCTCTCCCACGGGTGCATACGAATTCGAGGCGGCGCACGGCACCGTGACCCGTCACTTCCGCAAGCACCAGAAGGGCGAGGAAACCTCCACGAACTCCGTCGCGACGCTGTTCGCGTGGACGGGTGCGCTCCGCAAGAGGGGAGAGCTCGACGGCAACGCGGAGCTCGTCGCGTTTGCGGACAAACTGGAAAAGGCGACCATAGACACCATCGAAAGCGGCGAAATGACCAAGGACCTTGCGGGGATGTTCTCGCTGGACGGCGTGACCGTGAAAGCGCTCAACAGCCGCGAATTCCTCGAAGCAATCGCAAAGAGGCTGTAAAATTCCGAAAGGAAAAAGAAAAACCGCTCGTTTGAGCGGTTTTTTTGTTGCTGATTTCATTTCATTCCTGGGCGTAAATGATGGTTTCGCAATCCAGGGTGACCCTGTCGCGCATGGATTCGGGGATTGTGATGACGACCTGGTTTTCCAGGACATTGGGCGCGAAGCACAGCGCCATCATCCTGTCGAGCGCGGAGGTGAGCTCCGGCGCCTCTCTCCGCGTTATGGAGAGGTCAAACCTGGTGGAGCCCGCTTCCTCGTCTGCCGAGGTGCTCCTTATGTACTCGCCCTGGAACAGCTCGTAGTATTCCACGGTGAACATCGTCGTTTCGTCGGAGTAGCGCACCACGACCTTCCTCCCCGAAATGGAAACGGACACATCGGCGAGTTCTTTCTGGTCGACGCTGAATTCCACGGGAATGCTCTGGGCGTGATAGCCTCGCTCTTCCATGTAATCTCTGCGCGCTTCCACCCAGTTGTCCGCCTTTATGCTGCCGAGGGCGGCGGAGATGATGACCATGACGACCGCGACAAGGAGCAGGGCGTAACCGAAGTTGGTGGGGGTGACGAACCTTTTGGTGAGGATTTTTGTCGTCTGAACTTCCTCGTCCTCCTGCGCGGAGCCGTCGATTTTGAGCCACGCCGCGATTTTGCCCTTCGCGGGGTAGTGGACAAACCACACCTTCCTGAGGTAGGAGCCGAGCCACAAGGCGGCAAAGACGGTCAGACCTGCGGCAAGCAGGGACGCGCCGAAGAAGGTGCAGAACACCATTGCGGCGAGCTTCGCGGTGGATTGCCATGCGACGGTTGCGGCGACGGAATAGCAGAACAGAGCCGCCCACAGTGCCGCCGCGATGGCGAAGAGCAGGCTCAGACCGACTATGCCCATTGCGTATCCGAACTTTTTGGTGGTTTCAGATTTTTCTTTCATTTCTTCTCCGGTTGAGTGGATTATATACTGCGTCGCCCTCCAAAGTCAACCGAAAGCGCCTCCGAGAGCCGTCATAATGGCGCGTCGGTCGGAATCGTCGCGTTCAAAAGCCCCCTGCCGGTTCTAACGCGCCGCGCGGGCGCATAGATAAATGCGTGGAGGTCGGCGGTGCAAAGGGACAAAATTCGGCAGTTTACGCCAAAACATCTCATCCACCCGCCCGTCGTAATGGTTTAATATGAAGTTGCGGATTTTCCTTGTCCTCAAAAAACGGCAATTGATTTTCGCGGCGGCGTTCGTTGCGCTGGTCGCGGTGTTCACGGCGTCGCTCGGAGCGTCGGGTGCGGCGGCGGTGTTTTTCGGGGTGAGCACCCGCAAAGTGCCCGTGTATTCCGTGGCTGTGGACGCGGAGCAGGAAAAGGTGATTGCGCTCACATTCGACGCCGCATGGGGCGCCGACAAGACGGAGGGCATCATCGAAATCCTCGACGAATACGACGCAAACGGTACATTTTTCCTTGTCGGGTTCTGGCTGGACAAGTATCCGGACCAGGCAAAAAAGATTGCCGAAGCGGGGCTTGACATAGGCAATCACTCCCGCAATCACCTCAATATGCCCAGGCTTTCGGCGCAGGCAATCGAGGAGGAGATAAGCTCCGTCAACGACCAGATTGAGCAATTGACGGGAGTGCGTCCCACCTACTTTCGCGCGCCGTACGGCGACTATTCGGACAAGCTCATGACCAAAGTGGAGGAGCTCGGCATGGTGGGGGTGCAGTGGAGCATAGACAGCCTCGACTGGAAGGGGCTTTCCGCAAAAGAGATTGTGGACAGGGTGGTGCCCTCCGCCGAAAGCGGCGACATCGTGCTGTTCCACAACAACTCCGACCACATACTCGACGCATTGCCGCTCGTGCTCATGGGGCTGAAGAACAAAGGCTTTACCTTTGTCGGACTCCACGAGCTCGTCGCCACCGAGAATTTCACGGTGGACGCGGCGGGGGTACAGCACAAAACAGTCTGATTCACAGAGAGGAAATATGAGTTACGAACAGATGCAGAACAACAGGGTTTACATCACGGGCACCGTATCGGTGCCGCCCGTCTACTCGCACGAGGTGCTCGGGGAAAAGTTCTACGACCTGACGCTCACGGTCAGGAGGCTTTCGGAGCAGACGGACGAAATCCCCGTCACGGTGTCCGACAGGCTCATGGGCGTTTACTCCCTCGAAAAGGGAGCTCGGGTCGGAGTCAGCGGACAGCTGCGCAGCTACAACAAGCTCGTGGACGGCAAAAACAAGCTCATTCTCCGCGTGTTCGCGCGTTCGCTCGACGACGGGGAGAGCGGAGAAGCCCCCAACACCGTGGAGCTCGAAGGCTATGTGTGCAAGCCGCCCGTCTACCGCATGACGCCCTTCAAACGCGAGATTTGCGACCTCTTGCTCGCCGTCAACCGCGCCTACAACAAGTCCGACTACATACCGGCGATAGCCTGGGGACGCAACGCCCATTTTGCGGGCGGTTTCGAGGTGGGGGCGCGCATCGCGGTGAGCGGGCGCATACAGTCCAGGGTCTACAAGAAAGTGCTCCCCGACGGCACGGAGGAGGAGCGCGTCGCCTACGAGGTGTCCGCCTCCCGCGTGGAAAGGGTGGATTGAGTCCCGACGGCGCGGTCGGTCAAAGCGGCAGTCATTTTCAAAATCCGTTTACAATTGCGCGCGCGTGGTGTATAATCACGGTGCAGGCAGTATATGAAGTTATGTGATTTTGATTTGCGCGTCGCTTACGAAGCCGACGGCGCGGTAACCGTGACGGAGCTGGGCGACGAAGTCGTCTCCGTCGTGCGCGAGGAGAGCGAGGACGCCCTCCACATCAGGCTTTTTGCCCAAAAGCGCGTGAAGCTCGTTTCCGCGCGACTCATCACCATGCGCAAGCTCGGCGGTGACGAACGCTTTTTCGGCGCGGGGTATCAGTCCTGGACGACCACGCGCGAGTACGCTCCCTCCGACAGACAGCGCGGGCTCAGGAATGTCGCCAATCTCCCGCTCGTGCGCACCTTCGCCGCTCCCACGGGCGACTACGGTTTCGTGCGTTACGCAAGGGGAGTCTTCCATTCCCACGGCTACACCTACATCCGCCACGGCGACGACATGGAATTTTTCGGTTCGCTGGACGAAACGGGCGGCTTCACCGTGTTCTACGCCGATGTCAAAGAGGGCTTTTTCGCCATCACCAAGGATGTCGAGGGCGCGGAATTCGAGGGCGAATATCCGCTTTTCGACCTCGTGCGTTACGAGGGCGGCTACGATGAGGTCTTTGACAAGTATTTCGCGGCGTATCCCGTGAAGCGCGGGGGCGGTTTTCCGCGGCTCACCGGCTACACTTCCTGGTACAACTACTTCCAGAAAATCGACGAAAAGATCATACTGCGCGACCTGGACGGGCTCTTCTCCGTCGCGGGCGACAAAGCCAACATTTTCCAGATTGACGACGGCTACGAATCCCGCGTGGGCGACTGGCTCGCCGTGGACCCCGTCAAGTTCCCCCGCGGCATGAAAGTCATCGCGGACGCCGTGCACGAAAAGGGCTATCTTGCGGGGATATGGCTCGCGCCCTTCGCCGCGGAGTTCAGGTCCGCGCTCGTCGCCGACCACCCCGACTGGCTTCTGAAAGACGAAAAGGGCAAGCCCGTCGTCGGCGGCTTCGCCTGGAACGGCTTTTATGTCCTCGACCACGAAAACCCCGAGGTGAGGGCGTACATCAAAAAGGTGTTCGATGTCGTCTTCGACGAGTGGGGCTTCGACATGGTCAAGCTCGACTTCCTCTATGCGGCGTGCATTCTGCCTCGCGGCGGCAAGACCCGCGGCAAGCTCATGCACGAGGCAATGGCGTTTCTGCGCGAGTG
>USEV01000040.1 GCA_900553825.1 uncultured Eubacteriales bacterium | reverse complement strand
ACGAGATTCCTCTACGTCTCGTGGGCTCGGAGATGTGTATAAGAGACAGGACAGGGGCTCATGGTCAAACGCGCCCTGGAGATGCGCGACAAGGGGCTCGACCTCGAGGAGATTGCAAAACGGCTTGAAAACGACAGGATGAACTTCCACCACTTCTTCATCGTGGAGGACCTCAATATGCTCTACCGCGGCGGCAGACTGAGCCGCATAGAAGCGGCGGTGGGCACCCTGCTCGGCATAAAGCCCCTACTGGAGCTCAACCACTACGGCAAAATCATGCCCCTGCTCAAGGTCATGGGCAAGAAAAAGGCGCTCGGCGCAATCGTGGAGCAGGTGGTGAAGTACTACAAGCCCGAGCTCAACGACTACATACTCGTCGAACACGGCGACGACGAGGCGGGCGCGCGACAGCTTGCAGACAAAATCACGGAGGCGTTGCCCGACGCGAAAATCGAATTCGCCTATGTCAACTATCTCGTCGGCGCGCACGCGGGTCCCGGCGCCCTTGCGGTGTTCTTCGAGGGAGCGGAACGCCCGCGTTTCATAAATGTGCCCGTCCCCGGCAAGGGCAAACAGTAAGGAGGAAGCGATGTTCTCTTCACTCACCGACACGCTGAAACTTTCAAGCGGATACGAAATCCCGTGCGTGGGTTTCGGCACCTATCTCACCCCCGACGGCGACACCTGCGTCAACAGCGTGAAAGCCGCGCTTGCCGCCGGCTACCGTCACATCGACACAGCGGAGTTTTACATGAACGAGGACGGCGTGGGCAGAGGCATAGCTCGGAGCGGCGTGCCCCGCGGGGACATCTTTGTCACCACCAAGGTGTGGAACACGCACCAGGGCTACGACTCCACGCTCGCCGCGTTCGACGCGTCGCTGAAAAAGCTGGGGCTTGACTACCTCGACCTCTACCTCGTGCACTGGCCCGTCGCAAAGGACTTTGCCGACGACTACCGCAAGGGGCTCTTCCCCACCTGGCGTGCCATGGAAAGGCTTGTGGACGAGGGATTGGTGCGCACAATCGGAGTGTGCAATTCACTGCGGCACCACCTGGAAACGCTTTTCGGGGAGTGCAACATTCCCCCCGCCGTCAACCAGATTGAATTCCACTTCGGCTTTGCCGACCCCGACCAGCTCGAGGCGGCGGAATTTTCGAAGGCGAACGGAATGGTGGTGGAGGCGTGGGCACCGCTGTGCCGCGGAAGGGCGTTCGGCAACCCGGTGCTGAAAGCCGTCGCGGAAAAATACGGCAAGAGCGAGGCGCAGATTCTGGTGCGCTGGTGCATACAACACGACACGCTCCCCCTGCCCAAGACGGCGACCCTTTCCCGCATACCCGAAAACGCGGATGTGTTCAACTTCGAAATCTCCACGGAGGACATGGCGGCTCTCGACGCCGTGAAATCCGTCGGCAGGCTGGGTCCGCACCCCGACCGAGGGAAATACTGACCGCGCGGACAAAAGCCCGCCCGAGCCCGCAGGGCGACCGTCCGCCGGCAGACAATGCGCACGGGCAAGAGAAAATCCTACGCATCAAAAAACGCACCCGAAAGGTGCGTTTTCGTTTGCCTTGCGTCGCGACCGCGTTCGGCGTGACGGCGGGAAATTTCCGTTTCAATCCAGCTTTATGCCGAGGAGGTTGCCGAGCAACTGTCTGTCGTCGAGGAACTTCGCGCCGCCGAGCGCAACGGAGTTCTCGCCGTCGTAAAGCGGAGTGAGCGGGAGCTCGAACGCCTGTTCCATGTATTCGATGAGCCCGGGAATTCTGCTCGAGCCGCCCGTCACGAAAATGCCCTTGCGCAGGATTTCCGCCGCGAGCTCGGGCGGGGTCTGGTTGAGCACATTCATGACCACTTCGATGAGGTCGTCCACGAGGGGAAGCACGGCGTCGCGCATATCCGCCGCGGTGATGACGACGCTCTTGGGCGAGCCGTCCCTGCCGCCGCCGGACACCGCGTAACTGCCCTCGTCGTTGAGATAAAACGAGAGCGCGTTCTTTTTGATTTTCTCCACCGTGTAGTCGCCGAGCTTGACTCCGTAGTGCATATAGACGGCGTCGACGATTGCGCTGTTGAATGCGTCGCCCGCGATGTTGACGGCGACGCCGCACGCGATACCGCGGTTGGTGACGGCGGCGACCTCGGTCTTTCCGCCGCCTATGTCCACGAACAGCCCGCCTATGCTACCCGTGTAGGCGATGAGCGACAGCGGGGATTCGACAAGCGTTATCTCCTTGACGCCCGCCTTGACGAAGCACTTTTCCACCGCCTTTCTGTCGGAATTGGTCATGGCGCAACTTATGCTGACGATAGCCCTGATTTTGGGCTTGACGAGCCCTGCGGGGACAATCTTCTTGAAGAAGTGCCTGAAGAGCTGTATGCACATATCCTCGTCGGCGATGAGCCCTTCGCGCACGGGCTCGATGACGCGCGCGCCGCCGAGTGCGGAGGACATGACATTCTCCGCGCGGTAACCCGCCTCGCGTATGACGAACTTGTCGCCCGCCTTTTCGGCGAGGGCGATTGCGGGCTCGCGCAGGACGAGCCCTATGCCCTTCTGGCATATCGTTATGAATTTGCTTCCAAGGTCAATGGAAAGTTCTAGCCAAGCCACTTTTCACCTCGCAGTACTTCGGACAATTTTTCGACGGGCAAGCCTATGATGTTGGTGAGGCTGCCCTTGTAACTCTGCACCACGACTCCCTCCTGTATGGCGTATGCTCCTGCCTTGTCGTAGGGGCGGTGCGTGGAGACATAGTCTTTTATCTCCTCGTCGGAGAGGTGTCTGAAGACGACGGACGACCTCACCGAAAATGTCACCGAGCCGCTGTCCGCCGCTACGGTGACGCCTGTGTAAACATAATGTTCCCTGCCGTTGAGTACGGAAAGAATCCGCACCGCGTCGTCGAAATCACGGGGTTTACCGTACAATTTGTCCAGAAAAACCACCGTATCCGCGCCGACGACCACTTTGTTCCTGCACTGCGGCAACGCCTTTACGGCAAGCGCCTTTCGGCGGGAAAGCTCCCTGACGAGGGCGCGCGGCGACGATGCCGTGACGGTGCTTTCGTCTATGTCGGCAGGCAGAATCTCGACATTCTCCGCAACTCTGCTTATGAGCTCCTTGCGTCGCGGCGACGCCGAAGCCAGCACCAGCGGCTCAGAGAATTTCCAGGTTCTTGCCATACGCGGCCTTGAACTCCTGCGCCGCCGAGAGCGCGTCCTTGACTTCCAGCGAGCAATCCCCTTCCGTCTCCGTCTTGATGATGACGCTGTCGCCGAGGACATCGCAGGTTATGCCCGTGATGACTCCGCTCTGGCTGCGGTCGAAGCTCTCCGCGATGCGGAGGATGACGGAGAGTTTCCTCATCGCGTCCACATCCTCGACGGTCAGCATATCCTTGTAGCGCATGAGGTCCTCTTTGACGATTTCGTTCTTGCGGTGTCCCGCCGCCACGAACGCCGCGAGCACGAGGTCCTTGTGCGGCACGCCGTAGAGGTTGCTGTTGAGGATGATGTAGCACGAGTGCTGCTCGTGATGGTAGTATTTGATGCGCATACCGGTGTCGTGCATGAGTGCGGCAATCTTGAGGACGCGCACATACATCCTGGGCATCTTGTGGAGCACCTTGAGCTGCTTGAAAAGCTGGATGCAGAGGTTATACACATGCTCGGCGTGGTTGACATTGACATCGTAGTACTTCATCTGCGTGTGCAGAGAGTGACCGAGGACATCGGTGAGCGGGCGCTCGTTGACGCCGGGCACGGCGTAGCGGAACATCGCTCCCTCGCGCAGTCCGCATCCGCTTATCATGATGCGCGGGAAATTGAAGCGCGAAAGCACCGCCTTGATGACGGCAAGCGAGCTCGGGAATATGTCCGCCCTGCCGCTGGAGAGCCCCTTTATCTTCATCGTGGAATCGAGGTCCAGCTTGCGGATGGTGGAATAAAGCCCGTCGAACTCCGACATGGAAATCTCGTAACCGTGAGTCATGTTGAAGGGATACTTCCTGACCATGCGGCTTATCCTGCCGAGGTTGCGGAAGGCGCCGCCCACGCCCACGAAGGTGGTGTCGGGCTCGACGCTGTCCAGCCAGGTTATCTTCTCGAGCTGTTCGCCGATGAACGCCTCGATTTTGTCCGCGCGGGTCTCGGGCTCGGTGCTGTAACTCTTGAAGAGGTCCGTGAGAGTGACGGTGCCGAAGGGAAGCGTCTCGTAGTGGATGAGGTTGCGGCGGTTGTAGTAAATGAGGTTCGTCGAGCCGCCGCCCATCTCCATGATGAGCCCCTTGGGGATGTCCATGGAGTTGATGACGCCCTGATACACCAGAAGCGCCTGTTCCTCCACGGTGAGCACCTTGATTTTGATGCCGCAGGTCATCGCCACTTCGTCGAGGAAGCTCTTCTGATTCTTGGCGCGCCTGACTGCGGCGGTTGCGTACGCAAATATTTTGTCGATGTGGTTTGCGTCGCAAAGCCGCCTGAACATCGAAAGCGTCTTTATCGTCTGCTGGACGCGCTGCGGTTTGATGATGCCGTCCCAGTCCATGTCCTGTCCCAGACGGACGGTCTCTTTGAGCTCGTCAAAGACGACGAAATATCCGCCCTCGAGGATGTTGACGAGGACAAGTCTTGCAGAATTCGAGCCGAGGTCAATGACAGCGATTTTTTCCATAACAACTCCTTTCGGCGGGCGAACCGCCGAGTCCGTGCCTGTGACGGCACGCCGACCGGTCACATCAGTCGCATTGCTTTATGCATTTCGCCGGGCACTTCGCGACACAGGTGCCGCACCCGGTGCATTTTGCGTAATCTATCGCGGGCAGATTGTCGGTGAGAGTGATTGCTCCCTCCGGGCACACCTTGGAGCAAAGCCCGCACCCCAGGCAACCCGCCGTGCACATCGCCTTGACTTCCTTGCCGCCGCGCAGGCAGTTGGAACACGCGATATACACCTTTGCGTCGGCGGGAATGCGCTTGATGAGCTTCTTGGGGCAGGCGGTTATGCACTTGCCGCACACGATGCACTTTGTCCTGTCCACCACGGCATAGCCGTCGTCGCGCACATCTATTGCGTGCTCGGGACAGGCGTCCGTGCACGAACCCATGCCCAGGCAACCCCACGGGCACATCTTTCTGCCCCCGCCGAGCAGTTCCATGCTGCGGCAGTTGCCGTAGCCCATGTAATCGTACTTGTCGTTTGCCGCGTTGCCGCCGTTGCAAGCCACCACGATTTTGGTCGCCTCGGCGCTGACCTCGACGCCCATGATCTCGCCGATTATCGCCTTTTCGGACGCGGCGGTCGCCGAGCAGGCGTTGATGTCCGCCTTTCCCTCGGCAAGAGCCTTCGCAAACGCGTCGCAACCCGCATACCCGCACGCGCCGCAGTTTGCGCCGGAGAGGTGTTTGCGGATCTCTTCTTCCTTTTCGTCGCAGTTGACGGCGAACTTCTTGCCGAGCACCGCGAGCAGAACGCCGAACACCGCCGCGAGCCCCAGAAGGGCGAGCGCGGACCACAATATGGTCATTGGGTCGACGGCAGCAATCAAAACATCAGTCCACATACGCACACCTCATATCATGCCCGAGAACGCCGTGAACGCAAGGCTCATGATGGAAGCCGTGACCAGCGTTATCGGGAAGCCGCGGAAGGGCTTGGGCACAAGGGATATATCCATTCTCTCGCGTATGCCCGCGAGGAGGAGTATTGCGATTGTGAAGCCCGCTCCGCTGAACACGCCGTTGAGGAAGGAGAGCAGCAGGCTCTCCGCCGCGGCGATGCCGTAGGACTGGATGTTGAGGATTGCCACGCCCAGCACCGCGCAGTTGGTGGTGATGAGGGGCAGGTAGACGCCGAGGGCACTGTACAGCGCGGGCATAAACTTCTTGAGCACCAGCTCCACAAGCTGAACGAGCGCCGCGATGACGAGTATGAACGCGATGGTCTGCAGATACTCGATGCCGAGCGCGACGAGGAGCTTCTGGACGAGCCAGGTGAAGATGGAGGCGATGCCCATGACGAAGATGACCGCGAGCCCCATGCCGAGCGCGGTGTCCGTCTTCTTGGACACGCCGAGGAACGGACAGCACCCGAGGAACTGACACAGCACGAAGTTGTTGACGAACATTGCGCCGATTATCAGGAGGAAGTAAGTCATACAGCGCCGCCCTCCTCGTTATTTTTGACAATATCGGCGGTTGAAGTTGCATTTTCGCCGTTTTCAACGCCGTTTTCGGGCGCGATGCCCATGGATTCCTCTTCCTGCGAAACGAGCTTTTCGATGTGCTCGTCGAGGATTGCGCCCTCCTTTTCGTGACGCTCTTCACGCTTCTTTGCCGCCCTGTCCGACAGCGCGTTCACCGCCGCCATCAGAATGCCGAGCGTGAGGAAGCCGCCCGCGGGCAACACGAACACCGACATCGAATAGTCGGGCATCTTGCCCAGCGTGAGCCCGAATTCCGCCCCGCCGAACGAGCCGACGAAGAATGTGCCGGAGCCGAGGAATTCCCTTATCACGCCTATCACGACAAGCGCGAGCGTGAAGCCGAGCCCCATGCCCAGCCCGTCGAGGACGGAATCGCCGACCTTGTTCGTGCTCGCAAACGCTTCCGCGCGGGCGAGGATGATACAGTTGACGACGATGAGCGGCAGGTATATTCCCAGCGCGCTGTAGAGCGCGGGGACGAACTTCCGCAGCAGCATCTCCACCAGCGTGACGAATGTCGCTATGATGAGGACATACGCGGGGATGCGCACCTTGTCGGGAATGACCTTTCTCAGCATAGACACCAGCGCGTTGGAACACACCAGAACCACCGTTGCCGCAAGCCCCATGCCCAGCCCGTTGAACGCGCTCGTTGAGATTGCGAGCGTGGGGCACATGCCGAGCACCAGCCTGAAGACGGGGTTGGACGCGAAGATGCCGTTGGCTACGATTTTGCCCTTTTCGTTGAGCGCGAATCCGCGCTTTCCGTTCTTGCCGCTCATACGCTCGCCTCCTTATAGTTGTTGAAGGCATACGCCGCGGCGTTGACCGCATTGTTGAGGCCCGTGGAAGTGAGGGTCGCGGTGCTGACCTTGTCGATGTCGTTGTCGTCGACTACGGTACCGACGAGGT
>USEV01000039.1 GCA_900553825.1 uncultured Eubacteriales bacterium | reverse complement strand
GTAGAATCCCGTGACGACGGGCACCACATTCCTGATGAGCGACGCCACCAGCATCACAAGCCACACGAGCCCCGCGAATTTGCCGGGTATGATGGGGTTCATCCTGTTTGCGTAAATATCGTCGTTTTTCATATCAGACCGCATTGAGAAGAGTGAGCACCGCCTCGTGCATCGCACTGCCCTCCAGGCGTTTGCCCGTGAGGACGGCGAATTGAAGGTCGGCGAGATAGTCCACCGCGCGCTTGAGCTTCATCTGGGAGTACTTGCCCGAGACGCGGCGTATGTGATAGAGCGCGCCGGGCTTGACGCCGAGAAGCGCCGCGACGGCGGCGTCGGGCTCGTTTTTGTGGAGCTCCGCATGCAACATCCTGCGATACTGCCCGTAAAGCATCCCGAGCACCGTCATGGGGCGTATGCCGTCCTTTGCGAGCGCGTCGAGCACGGCAAGCGCGCGGGAAGCGTTGCCCGTGCAAACCGCCTCCGACAGCTCGAAAATCTGGACATCGGGCTCAGCCGAGGTCATCTCCCTGACATCGGCGAGAGTTATCTCGGCGTCGCAGTACGCCTTGAGCTTCTGAAGTTCGCACGCAATCCGCGACATATCCGCGAGAGTGCGCGACACAAGCTCCGAAAGAGCGGCGGGTTGTATGGTGCGGGCGGGCGGCGCGGAGAGAATTTCGTCCGCTATGGGACGGATTTCCGCCGCGGTGAGCCTGTTGCAATCCACCTTTTCGACGCCGACAAACCCGAATGACTTCTCCGCGCCCTCGTCACACTCCAGCACAAGCACCGAAGTGGGGTTGGGCGAGACGAAATAACGCTCCAGAATCGACCTGTCCGCCTCGGAGGGCTTTTCGGCGATATCGGGCACGAGCACCACCCTCACATTATCGAAGAGGGGGTAACCTTCCAGGCTCTCCACCACCTGCGCCGCGCCTTCCGCCGAGGAGACCCGCAGAAAATTGAAATCCGCGTAGTCGGGGTCGACGAGGGAACGGAACATCGCGACGGCAGATTGCCTCAACCACGCATCGTCGCCGTACAGCACATAGCACGGCTTCAGGGCGTGCGCCGCGGGGTCTTTCTTCAGCGCGGCGATATAGGCTTTGAACTCTGCGTACTTCAATCGCCTTCTCCGGTTTTTAGTCTTAATTATAATAACATTACGGGCTTTATATGTAAAGCGGCTTAAAAACAAAAAAACCTCCGAGCGGATTTTCGGAGGTTTTTGCAAATCGCGATGTCTTAAAGCACCTTTGCCAGGAAGTCTTTGAGACGGGGGTGTTTGGGCGCGGTGAAAAATTCCTCGGGAGGCGCCTGTTCGAGAATCTTGCCCTCCGCCATGAAGAGAATGCGGGTGCCCACTTCGCGGGCAAAACCCATCTCGTGAGTGACGATGACCATCGTCATTCCCTCGTCCGCGACCTGTTTGATGAGGTCGAGCACCTCGCCGACCATCTCGGGGTCGAGCGCGGAGGTGGGCTCGTCGAAGAGCATGACCTTGGGGTTCATGGCGAGCGCACGCACGATTGCCACACGCTGTTTCTGCCCGCCCGAAAGCGTGGAGGGATAGACATCCGCCTTTTCTTCGAGCCCTATGCGCGCAAGCAGTTCCATTGCCCTCTTCTCGGCTGCCTCCCTGACCTGCTTTGCATTCTCCGCGGGCAGGTCCACGACGCTCATTTCGGTGACGGGCACGGTGTGCGAAAGCTTGCGCTCCGTCTTCTCGAGCCGCGCGGTGAGGGCGAGCTTCTTCTTGGTGAGCGCGGGGTCGTAGCTGACCATGCTCTTGCCCGCGATTTCCTGCACCTGCTTGGTCTGTTCCCATTCCGAAACGATAGGTTCAAGCTTCGTTTTGAGCGTTTCAACCTTGTTTTGCAGCGTTTCGCGCTTTTTGTCGACGAGCGCATTGTACTTGTCGCCGAATTTCGCGAACCACTTGTTGTAAAGGGGAACGAGGGCGTTGTGGCGCGCCGCTTTGCGCAGCTCCGCAAGCCCGATTTTGACGGGTGCGAGGGTGATGTTTTTCTTGACCGTGAGGTTGTTGAACAGGTTGAACTGTTGGAACACCATGCCCATCTTGCGGCGATGTTCGTTGATGTTCACTTTGAGGTCGGCAAGGTCGACGCCCTCGAAAAACACCTGCCCGCTGGTGGGGTCCTCAAGCACATTGAGGCAACGCAGGAATGTGGACTTCCCGCCGCCGGAAGGTCCGATGATGACCACCTTTTCGCCGACGCGGATTGTCTCGCTGATGTCGTCGAGGACGAGCAGATCGCCGAACTTCTTGGTGAGGTTGACAACCTCGATTATCGGCTCGCCCGCCTTTTCCGTTTGCTCGTTCAGGGAAGTTCCTTCCACAAGTTTCTCCGCAGTTTCGGTCTGCGGCGCAACTTCGGACTCGAACTCATTTTGCACTCGTTCTTCTGTCACTCTTGGCGAACCTCCTTTCGACTGCACGGATAATCAAAGTGATGATGATGACTATCACCAGATAGAACAGCGCGAGCATGAGATAAGGCACGATAAACTCGTATGTGCTGTTTGCGATGTTCTGGAACGACCTTGTGAGATCGAGAACGGATATGAATCCGCAAACCGAAGTCTCTTTGATGAGCGCTATGAACTCGTTGCCCAGAGTGGGAACTATGTTCTTGATTGCCTGCGGAACAACAATGCGCACCATTGCGGTCGGATAGCTCAAGCCGAGTGCCCTGCCCGCTTCGAGCTGCCCTCTGTCAACGGAATTGATGCCCCCGCGCATAATCTCGGATATGTACGCCGCGCTGTTGAGCCCGAATGTTATGACTGCCTCTATCACCACACCCTGAATCGCGAACGAATCGGAAAAAATTATGCTGCCTATGGAAACACCCATCACGGGGAACAGAATGAAGTGAACAATGAGCAATTGCACGACGACAGGCGTGCCGCGGAAGACCGCGACATAGATGTCGACGATTCTCTTCAGTACTATTGCGACAGGGTTCTTATAGGTGGGAACAGTTTTGATGACGGCAAAAATGCTGCCGAGAACAAAGCCTATAAGCAAACCGAACACTGCAATAATTACAGTGTTCAGCAAGCCTTGCAGCACCGTGAGGTATCCCTCACGGGCTACAAACTGTTGGACAAAAATATCCCACGCCGACATATTTTCAGATCCTGGAGTTGACGCTCGACGAGATCATGAGTGCGGGCTGTTTGTCGATGATGACTGCGTTGATCCTGCCGTTGGAGAGGTCCTGGACGGCAAGCGCACCGTTGGAATAGCCGTTGGTGGTGAGGTTGCCGAAGCCGTCGTAACCGAAGCCTTCGTCACCTGCGGAATACATGAAGCCCGTGGTGCCGTTCTGGGTGCCGATGGTGTAGGACTTTGCCTGTTCCTTGAGGATTGCTTCAACCTCTTCCGCGCTGGTGCAGTTGTCAAAGGTGGTGTCGTTTTCCTTGACGATGATAACCTGTGCAGAATCATAGTAGGTGTCGGTGAAGTCCATCGTTTCGAGACGCTCGTCGTTGACGGTGATGCCCGCCATCGCTATATCGCTCTGTCCGTTGCTGACGCTGAGAAGAGCTGCGTCGAATTCCATATCGTCGACATAAAGGGTCTTGCCCATCTTCTCTGCGAGCAGAGAGGCAATCTGAATGTCAACACCGGTGAACTTGTTGCCGTCGGTATATTCAAAGGGAGGGAACTGCGCGTTGGTGGAAACCACGAGGCAGCCGTCCTTGCTTGCAGGGTTGGTGTAGGTGAAATCCGCAGTGCCGTTGAAGAAAGAGTTGATGATTTCCTCAAGCTCTCCGCTCGCCTCCAGTTCGTCGAGCAGTTCGTTTGCCACGGCGAGCATTTCGGTGTCACCCTTCTCCACCGCAAATGCGTAGGATTCGGTCGTGAGTTCTATGTCGATGACTTTGACTTTTGTCGCTTCGGTATCGTTGCAGGCCGCGAACGCGAAGACCGCGCCGACGATGCAGGCGAGTGCGAGCACGACGATCATGATTTTGCTAACCTTTTTCATATACTCCTCCGTTTCGAGTCTTTTTATGCGGATATACTACCACCGCGGGGTATAATTTGCAAACGATTTTGTATAAATTCCGCAAAAAGGCGCGCGATGAGCATAAATTCCCAATTTTTATTCAATTCATGCCGATAATTATGCATTTATTCACTTGTCGCGTCAGCCTCGCCGCGTTTTCTGTTGACGGGCGCGCGCGCTTAGTATAGAATTATGGAGAGGAAAACCCTCGCCTGTTTTTGCTTTTGTCTCGGAAAGGGACGAAGGGCGAAGGCGAGGCTCCAAAAGGCAAAAAAATGTTGTTGAGCGGTGCTAAAATTCTCGTGAACTGCCTCGAAGAACAGGGCGTTCGCAACATATTCGGCTATCCGGGCGCAAGCATACTGTCTGTCTATGACGCGCTTGCGCTCTCTTCCATACGCCATGTCATGACGGCGCACGAGCAAGGTGCCTGTTTCGCCGCGGAGGGCTATGCCCGCAGGAGCGGGAGGACGGGTGTCGTGCTTGCGACATCGGGCCCCGGGGCGACGAACCTCGTGACGGGGCTTGCCGACGCCTACATGGACAGCGTGCCGCTCGTTGCAATCACGGGCAATGTGCCCCTCGCCATGCTCGGACACGACAGCTTCCAGGAAGTGGACATCTTCGATGTGTCCATGCCCGTGACGAAATACGGCATCATAGTCAAATCCGCGGCGGAGATTGCACCCGCCGTGAGGCGCGCGTTTGCGCTTGCCGAGAGCGGACGGAAGGGTCCCGTGCTCGTGGACATCCCCGCCGATGTGCTGGACGGAAACGCCGAATACGAGCGCGAGCTCCCCTCCCGCACTCCGCCGGTCATGCCCGACGAGGAGTCGCTCGAACGGGCGGCGGAGCTCATAAACTCGGCGGAAAAGCCCTTGCTCTATGTGGGCGGCGGCGTCGCGTCCGCGGGCGCGGAGGGAGAAATCCTCGCCCTAGCCCGCAAGCTGGACGCGCCCGTCGTGGTGTCCTATATGGGCATCGGCTGTTGCCCGCCCGATTACCCAAGATATCTGGGCGTGCTCTCCGACATCAATTTCAGGAGTGCGGAGGCGGTGCGCGAATGCGACCTCTTTGTCACAGTCGGCGCACGCTTCAACAGCCGCTATTCCGCCTTCGGCGCGCTCAAAAAGCGCAAAGTCCCGCTTCTGCAATTCGATTCCGACAAGGCGGAAATCGACAAAAACCTGCTCGTCACCCATGCGGTCGTCGGCGACGCGCGCGAGGCTCTCGGAGCGTTGTTGCCCATGACCCGTCAAAAGCAACCCGCGGAGTGGGTGTACGCCACCCTGCCCGATATGCGCGAACAGAACCGCGGCACGGAAATCATCCGCACGCTGACCCGCATCATGGGGCGCGACATAACCGTGGCGACGGATGTCGGTCTGCACCAGGAGTGGGCGGCGCACAACGCCGAGATATACCGCCCGCACCGCTTCCTGACGAGCGGCGGTCTGGGTGCGATGGGCTTCGGCATGGGGGCGGCAATCGGCGCGCATTTCGCAAGCGGCGACACCTGCCTCGTCATCACGGGCGACGGCTCGTTCAACATGAACTTCAACGAGCTGACGACGGCGGTCAAGCACCATGTGCCCCTCGTCGTCGCGGTGCTCGACAACAACTCGCTGGGCATGATACGCAAGCTCCAGCATTACAGAAAGTCCAAGACATCGAGGGTGGATTCGCTCTACCTCAATGTGGACTACGCCGCCCTGGCGCAAGCCATGGGCGCAAGGGGGGTCACCGTGCCCGAGGACGCCGATTGCGAAACGGCGATACGCGAAGCCCTGGACGGACCGCTCCCCCTCGTCATCGACTTCAAAATCCCGATCAACACGGGGATATAGGTGAACTATGGACAATTTGCAAAGACAGATAATCTCCATTCTCGTCAACAACCAACCCGGCGTGCTGTCGCGAATAGCGGGGCTTTTTTCGCGCAGGGGCTACAACATCGACGGGCTGACCGTGTGCGCCACCGAGGACGAGCGCTACTCGCGCATGACGATAACCGTCACCGCGGCGCCCGTGACCATAAAACAGATTGTCGCGCAGCTGGAAAAGCAGGAAGATGTCGTCAAGGTGATGAACCTGGAGCAAAAGAATGTCGCCGCGCGGGAGCTTCTGCTCATCAAGATTGCGGTGAGCGGCGAGAAGCGCGGTGAGATTGTCGACCTCACCTCCCTGTTCGGCGCGAAGGCAATCGATGTCAGCGCGGAAAGCATGATGCTGGAGCTTACGGGTTCCACGGACAAGGTCGACAATTTCGTCAAGGTGCTCTCGGCATACGACATCCTCGAGATGGCGAGGACGGGCGGCGCGGCGCTCGAACGCGGCGCGGGGAGCCTCGCGAAATCCGTGAACGCCGAGGAATGAACGCCAAAGACTCTGAACACGAAAACCCGCGCCGCACGGCGCGCAATGATACTATGGCAAACGAAAAATCCACTCCGAGAAAAATCAAAATCTTCGACACCACCCTGCGTGACGGCGAACAGTCCCCCGGGTGCAGCATGCACCTGAACGAAAAGCTGGATGTCGCCGAAGCGCTGGAAAAGCTGGGAGTCGATGTCGTCGAGGCGGGTTTCCCCGCCGCAAGCGAGGGCGAGTTCAAGGCGGTGAGGGAGATTGCCTCCCTGCTCAAGAACGCCACGGTCGCCGCCCTCTGCCGTTGTCGCAAGGAGGACATCGACTGCGGGTTCGAGTCCGTCAAGGACGCGGCGCACCCCCGCATTCACATCTTCCTCGCGACATCACCCGTACACCTCGAATACAAGCTCCGCATCTCCGCGGAGACGGCAATCGACATGATACGCGCGCACACCGAGTATGCGCGTTCGCTGACGCCCGATGTGGAATTTTCTTTCGAGGACGCGACGCGCACGCCGCTCGACTTCCTCGCCCGCGCGGCACAGACCGCGCTGGACGCCGGCGCAACCACGCTCAACTTCCCCGATACGGTGGGCTACTCCACCCCCGCGGAAATGAAAGCGATGATAACTCACATCCGCGAGAATGTCAAAGGCATCGAAAAGGCGGTCATCTCGGTGCACTGTCACGACGACCTCGGCATGGCGGTTGCCAATTCCCTCGCCGCGGCGGAGGCGGGCGCAACGCAGATTGAGTGCACCGTCAACGGC
>USEV01000038.1 GCA_900553825.1 uncultured Eubacteriales bacterium | reverse complement strand
ACGGGGTTTATGCGTTAAAACCGTTGCATAAACCCCGTTTTATTGTTTTAATCGCCTCGAAAACCGTGCGGCAATGCCGCGCTCAGCTTTCCGTGTACGCCCGCTTCCAGCCCGCTATGTCATCCGCGGTCACTCCGTACTCGGCGAGGAGGAAATCCCCGATTGTGTCGTAGCGGGAGAAGATTGCGTCGTACGCCGTGTCGAAAAGTTCCTCGTGTACCCGCGAGGAGTAGTCCACCACATTCCGTATCGTCGCGCGGAGCGGGAGCGCCTTGACAAGACGCATCGCCGCGGAGTGCTTGCCCGCCCTCTTCTGGTTGGACAGCAGGTATTGCTCCTTCGCCTGTTCGCGCGTGCGCCCGAGCGCAAGCTCGATCATCATCGCCGCAACGCCCGTCCTGTCCTTGCCCGCCGTGCAATGAAACGCAACCGTCTTGCCCTCGTTGAGCTTGTCGAAGAGGAGCCTGTACGCCTCGCGCGCATACGGCATATAGGCGTAGGAATCCTTTATCCCTTGCAGAATTTCGTCACACTGCGCGTCCGTCACCGTGAGGAGCGCGAGCTTGGTCTTGAGCGTGGGCGCAAGCACCTGAAACTTGGTGTCGCCGAAAACCGACGCGTTGATGTATTCCACTCCATCGGGCAGAATGTCGGGCTTTTCCTTGACTTCGGCGGGGATGCGCAGGTCCACCACGGCGTCCAGCACGAGCGAACCGAGCAATTCCTTGTCCGCACGGGTCTTGGGTTTGAGCCGACAGGCACGGAAGAGTTTTCCCGCCTTGATTCTGCCTCCGTCGGCGAGGGGTAATCCTCCGAGGTCGCGGAGATTGCTGAAAGTGATTTCGTCTTGTTTTCTCATGTTGCCATTATACCAAAAACCGTCGACACCCGCAAGACTTTGTATGGATATTTTCTCTTTTGCCGCCTTTCGGAAAAGCTCTTGCCCGCCGCCCGTTCTTCATGTAAAATTAGGTTATGAAAAACAAAATCCCGCCCGAGAAAATGAAAGAGTTCCAGGAAAAGCTCCTCTATGATGTGAAGTTCACCTATGTGCTGACGGGACATATCAAAAACGAGCTGCTGGGCTGCCTCACCATTTTCAACAGCAAGCGTTCCTTTGCCGTGCGCACCACCCGCCTCGTGCGTTACGCCGAGGACGACCGCACGCTTTACCTCAACATCTACGAACGCAAGGACCGCGACCCCGCCGTCAAGGCGCCCGTGTTTGTCTACATCCACGGCGGCGGCTGGATAGGCGGACTGCCCGAAACCCGCGAGGCGTTCAACACGCGCATCGCGGAAGCGGGATACTTCGTGGTGAGCCTCTACTACGGTCACTCGCCGTTCTATCCTCACCCCGAACCCATCGAAAACATCTACAAGGCGTTCGCGTGGCTCAAGGAGCACGCCGACGAATACAACATCGACGCGGAAGAGATTTTCGTGGGCGGAGAGTCCGCGGGGGCGCACCTCTCGGCGATGGCGGGCGCAATCGCCACCAACCCTGAATACAACGCCCGCTTCAACCTGCACCCGGCAAGCCGTCATCAGAAGATACGCGGGCTGGTGCTCAACTGCGGCGTGTTCGACCTCGAGAAGGCAATCGGGTTGCCCTTCCGCAACATCGAGCTCTATGTCCAGTCCTACTGCGGCGGCAAGCCCTTCTACCGCCTCACCGAGGAGGAAAAGAAGGAGATTTCGCCCATATACCACATCACGGAGAACTTCCCTCCCACCTTTGCGATATCCGCGCAGTACGACGCCCTCGCGGTGCTCACTTTCGACCTCGTGGACAAGCTCAGGGAGCTCGGGGTGGAAGTGGAGCACTTCCACGGCACGGGGAGAGCCGCGGTGCACGCGTTCGCCGTCGTCCAGGCACTCAAAATCTCGCGGCAGGCGATGTTCGGCATACACTACTTCCTGCGCCTGCACACGCCCGTCGAACAGCAGCGCAGGCTCACGCCCAAACAGCTGAAAAGGGTGGACCGCAACTCCCCCATATCGAGGAAAGACTGAATCTTGCGGGATTTCAAAAATCCGCTCAAATCAAAACGCCGTCCCGCGGGACGGCGTTTTTCATCACGGTGTGTAGTTTCAGCCGAGGTTCTTCCACAGGGATTCGTATGCGCCCCTGTTGTAGCTGATGTTGCGGTAGTTTGCGACGCCGAAGGCGTTTGCCTTGGTCTCGTATGCCGCCGCCTGTTTGTTGGTGAGCAGCGAATTTTCAATCTGCATTCCGATTGTCTCGCAATCCTCGAGCGACTCGGCGAATTGCACGACATAGTCGAGCGGCAGGAGCCCGTTTGCGAACTCGCTCGCCTCGAGCTTGCGCTCGGTGTAGGTGTCGTCGCCGTTGTCCACCACGGTGTAGGAACCCCAGCCGTTGGTGTCGTAGGGCACGGAGCTTGCCACGATGACGAATATGCCCGCATACGCGCCGTCGGTAGAGCCGCTCTCGATGAAGTTGTCGCCGTAGACGAAGAAGTTGCCCTCGGTCGCGCCGCCGTCACGCTTCCTCTCGAAGGAGGCGGTGCCGTTTGCTATGAGCGCGCGCGCCTGCTCGGTGAAGGACTCGATGTAGGACGATTCCTTGCCCTCGGGGGTGATGAGGTAGCCGAGGCCGCCGTTGTTGCTGCTCGAAGTCGTGCCGCCCGCGTCGTCACCGACGAGATACAGCCATGCGGTCGCCGCTTCGCGCATCCAGTAGACGCCCTCGACATGGGTGAGCTTGTGCCCGTCGATGCCGTCCTCGTTTTCCACCGCGTCGGCAATCGCGCCGAACACCGCGTACATCTGGTCAATCACGCCGACGGTGTCGCCGCTGCTGAATGCGGGCACTCTGACGGGCAGATACGCCATTGCGGGGCACGCCTTGACATTGTAGACGAGCTCGAACTTGCCCTCTTCCTCGTTCCACACGAAGTCGATGAGCTGGTTGTAACCCTCGCCGTCGACGGTCACCATGGGATTGTCGTCACCGTGATTGCCCGCGTGCTCGGGGCAGGTCATGGGGTCGCAGGTGGAGCCGTTGCCGCAGGTGTGCGAGCCGTCCTCGGACACGCACTTGTAGTCGGCGTCGTAATCGGGGTTGCTGACATACACCGTCATCTCGCCGAGGAGCTCGTTGCGCCTCTCGGTGATGACGGACTTGTTCTCGTTGTAGTTGCCGCTCTCGACCATGGCGGTGAGCTCGGCGAGCTGCTTGTCCTCAAGCTGCAGAAGAATGTTGACGACAAAGCCGTAGCGCTCGTTCTCGGCGGTGTACTTGTGATAGTAGGTGGAGGAGAGGGAGCTCGTGAGCGCACTCTCGTAATCGGTGTCCTCGTTGAAGGCTTCCCTGTTCTGGGCGACCAGCTCGTCGAAGCGCGCCTGCACCTCCGCCTCCGTCACACTCTCGGAAGAGCCGATGACCCTTTCGAGCCTGGTGACGAGCAAGGTCTTCATCTCGTTCTGGAGATAGTAGTCATAGGAGGTGAAAAGCTCGCCGAAGTCCTCGACGACATTCGCCGCCGCGCGGTCGAGATACTCGTCAAGGTAGCTCTGTTTCTTGTCGGCGGAATAATTCTTCAGCGCGTCGAGCGCGTATTCGTCGTATGCGGTGCCGTCCTCGTCCACGGTGCCCATGACGCCCTTGACGATGTTTTCACGGAATGCGGCGTTCAGCTTGCCGTCGGTGCCGAAGGCACGGACTGTGATGTTCTCCTCGCCGATGTCGGCGTCGGGGTCGTAATCGGCGTCGGAGTCCTCGACCTTTTCGGGGAGCTCCGCACGCGGCTCGGTGTACTCCGCCCACTTGGCGTAGAGCGTGACGCTCTTCCTGTTCTCGGCGGGATTGAGAGTTTCCTCCTCGGTGAAGGTGTACTCGTTGCCGTCGGTGCACGCCTTGTCGGTGTACCAACCGTAGAAGGTGTAACCTTCACGGGTGGGGGCTACGGGCTCGAACGCCGCGGTGCCCCTCTTGATATGCTGGGTGGTGACATCGCTCCCGCCCTGCGAATCGAAGCGGACGAGAAGCGCGTCGGTGCCGGTGTATTCCTCGTAGACTCTGTCCTCCGTGTCGGGGTTGGAGGTGGAGTTGTGTGCGGTGTTGATGAAGCTTTCCATCTCGGAGTTGATGGCGGAAAGCATATCGGCGTTGGTGTTTTCAATCGCGCGGTTGATCTCGCTTGTGGAGAGGAAATCCTCCACGGACATCGTGGAAGCAGTGCGGGAACCGCCGTCGCTTTCGTTGAGCACCTTGACGAGCTCGTCCTTGGCGAACAGCACCAGCAGCTCGCGCTGTGCAAGCGACTGCAGGAGGTAATCCGCCGCGTCCTGATAGGTCATGCCGTAGTAGTTGACATAGATGTAAGCGTAGGAATTGAAACTGCTCGAGAGCTCGTATTTGTAGACATACGCCGTCTGCCCCGCATAGTTGACTGTGGCGACAATCTGGTTCGCGTCGCGGCTGGCATTCATCGTGACGATATTGTCGCAGCCGACAAGCGTGCCGACGACGACGGACATCAGAAGAACGAGAATCAAAGCGATTGCGATTTTTCTTTTCATATATTCTCCGATAAAGGTTGCTTTATAAACAGTATGACTATTATACACATACGCGCTCGCCCCCGCAAGCGTTTTTCGCACAAAGAAAGCGTTTAATAGCCCTTTAAGACGGGATTTTCGCGCCGCCGCACGCCGCACGCCCCGTCGCGGCGCGGCAAACGGATTTTCAGATTGCGTCGTCCGCCTTTTCGCCGAGCGACGCCGCCGACGAGAAGAAAGCAATCAGTTTCTCCAGCCGCTCGGGAACGGAAAGCCCCTTGACATCGAAGATGAGCGTGGGCGGAATCGCGGTGGTGAGCACCACCTCGTCGCGGTGTTCGGCAACCGCCGCCATGAGCGTCTCGTCCGAAAACACCGAGGAATCCGCAAAATGCACCCCCGCGCCGCCGCGGTTGACGATGACGCGCGACGCCCCGAATCCCGCCGCCAGGTTTTTGAGCAAAGCAACCGCAATCAGCGTCTTCAACGCCGCGTCCGGCACGCCGTAGACCTCGGTGAGCTCCTCGGTGAGCTTCCTGCGCTCCGCCTCGCTGCGCACTTCGGCTATGCGTTTTAGTATGCGCAGCTTGTCCCGCCCGCTGACATATCCGTCGCGGATGTACGCCGCCGCGTCGACTTTCATCTCCACATTGTGCCGCTCCTGCGCCTTCTTGCCCGTCCGCGCCTCTTCCACCGCCTCGCCGAGCAGTTCGATGTACATCTCGTAACCCACCTTTTCGATGTGCCCGTGCTGTTCCGCGCCCAGCATACTCCCCGCGCCCCTTATCGAGAGGTCGGAGAGCGCAACCCTGAACCCGCTGCCGATTTCCGTGTTGTCGATAAGAGCCCTCAGCCTCTTTTCCGCGTCCGAGGACAGCGCGCCGTTGGACGGCACCGTGAAATAGGCGTGAGCAAGCGCTCCGCGCCGTCCCACCCTGCCGCGCAGCTGATAGAGCTGTGCCAGCCCGAATCTGCCGGAATCTATGACGACAAGCGTGTTCGCGTCGGGCAAATCTATGCCGTTTTCGATTATGGTCGTGGAAATCAGGACATCGTATTTCTTGTCGTAAAACGCCGCGATGCGCTTTTCCAGCTCGCCGCCCGCCATTCTGCCGTGCGCGGTCACGATGCCCGCGGTGTCGGGAATCATGGCGCGGAGCCTCTCCGCATAGGGTTCGAGCGCGTCGATGTCGTTGAGGAGTATGAGGGTCTGCCCACCGCGCGCGCACTCCCTCGTCACCGCGTCGGCGACGAGCGCGTCGGAATAGGGCGTGACATAGGTCTGCACGGGCAACCTGCCTCGGGGCGCGGTCTCCAGCAACGAGATGTCGCGCACCCCGGAAAGAGCCATGTTGAGCGTCCTGGGTATGGGCGTCGCCGAAAGCGTGAGCACATTGACGAGCGGGTGCCTCTCCTTCAGCGTCTCCTTGTGCTCCACGCCGAAACGCTGTTCCTCGTCCAGGACAAGGAGCCCCAGGTCGTGAAATTCCACATTCTTCGAAAACGCCTTGTGCGTCGCAACCGCCATGTGCAGGGTGCCGTCTTTGAGGCGTTCGAGCGTCCTTTCGTTCTCCGCGGGGGTGGACAGCCTGGAGAGCATCGCGCACTCTATGCCGAACGGCTCGAGCCGCTTGACCAGGGTCTCGTGATGCTGACGGGCAAGAATGGTGGTCGGCGCGACGAGCACCGCCTGCTTGCCGTCCAGCACGGTCTTGAACATCGCCCTGAAAGCGACCTCGGTCTTGCCGAAGCCGACATCGCCGACGAGCAGCCTGTCCATGATTTTGCCGCTCTCCATGTCCTCCTTGACGGCGGCGATTGCCTTGAGCTGGTCGGCGGTCTCCTCGTACTCGAATGCGTCCTCGAACTCCTTCTGCCACACGGTGTCGGGGGAATAGACAAAGCCCTTGCGCTTCTCCCTCTCGGCGTAGAGGCGCAACAAATCCACCGCGAGCTTGCGGACGGACTTCTTGACCTTTTCCTTTTCGCGGGCGAACTCCTTGCCGCCTATCTTGTTGAGGCGCGGGTGCTCCTCGCCGACGAACTTCTGCAGGTTGTCCGCCTGGTCGGTCGCGACATAGAGCACATCGCCGTCGCGGTACCTGACGACGATATACTCCCTCTCGAAATCGCCCGCCTTCATTATCGAGGTGCCCTCGCACAAACCCACGCCGTGTATGCGATGCACCACATAATCACCCGCTTTCGGTGCGATAAACTGCGTTTTCGGCAAAGATACATCGTCGCCGCGGCGTTTGCCCACGCACTCCGACACGCCGATTATCACGCGTTTGCACCCGGGATAAATCACGCCCGTTTCGACTTTGAGCGGGCACACGATGACGGACGCGCTTCCATTGCCGTCCGAGGAAAATTCCGCGTAGATGTCCTGCTCGGCAAGGCTCTTGACTATGCCCTTCGCCCTCTCCGCGTTGCCCGCGCAGATGAGCGTGCCGAAGCCGCCCCTGGAAAACTTTTTCAGGTCGCTCCCGATGGTATCGGGCGCAAGGTAGTATTTCGTCACGGGACGACATTGCGGGGAGATGATCTCCGTCGGGGAAAACATCGGGTTGCCGAGGTTCAGCGCGGTGAAGGAAATCTTGTCCGCAAGCAGGGTGCTGTCTCTTATACACATCTCCGAGCCCACGAGACGTAGAGGAATCTCGTA
>USEV01000037.1 GCA_900553825.1 uncultured Eubacteriales bacterium | reverse complement strand
GGAAAGACGCTCGATTGGTATGATCTTCCAGCACTTCAATCTGCTCTCCTCCCGTACCGTCTACGGCAATGTTGCGCTTCCTCTGGAACTTGCAGGGATGCCGAAGGACAAGATTCGCGAAAAAGTAATGCCGCTGATTGAACTTGTCGGCTTAAGCGAACACGTCAACAAGTATCCGTCTCAGCTCTCCGGCGGTCAGAAACAGCGCGTCGCCATCGCGGGCGTGCTCGCCATGAAGCCCGACATCCTCATCCTCGACGAATCCACCTCCATGCTCGACCCCGAGGGCAGGGCGGAAATCATGCAGGTGGCAAAGAAGCTCAACGCCGCGGGCATCACCGTCGTCGCAATCACTCACAACATGGACGAAGCGGCGGAAGCCGACAGAATCATCGTTTTGAAAAAGGGCAGGGTCGTGCTCGACGGCACGCCCGCAGAGGTGTTCGCCTCGCCCGAAATCGCCGCGTGCGGGCTTGCGCTTCCGCCCGCCACAGAGATTGCCGAAGGGCTTTCGGAACGCGGCTTTTCTTCCCTCGGCACGGTCATCGACGAGGACGATCTGGTGGAGGGAATATGCTCGCAATTGAACTGAAAGGCGTAAGCTACACATATTCCCGCAAGACTCCCTACGAAAAGCGCGCTCTCGACGGCGTCAACCTCGCCGTGGAAAAGGGCGAGTTCGTCGGGCTCATCGGTGCGACCGGTTCGGGCAAAAGCACCCTCATCCAGCATCTCAACGGGCTCATCAGACCCCAGGAGGGCGAGGTGCTCGTGCTCGGCATGAACGCCTCCGACAAAAAGACGCTCAAGAAGCTGCGCTTTGCGGTGGGCATGGTCTTCCAGTACCCCGAATATCAGCTCTTCGAGGACACCGTCGCCAAGGATGTGTCCTTCGGCCCCAGAAACATGAAACTCGACAAGGCGGAAATCGACCGCCGCGTCCGCCGCGCCCTTGATGTCGTGGGGTTGCCCTACGACGAATTTGCGGGGCGCAGCCCGTTTGAGCTCTCGGGCGGCGAGAAACGCCGCGCCGCGATTGCGGGCGTCATCGCCATGGAGCCGGAAATCCTCGTGCTCGACGAGCCCGTCGCGGGGCTCGACCCCGCGGGCAGGGAGGAAATTCTCTCGCTGGTCACGCGGCTCAGGGCGGAAGTCAGCCCCACGGTCATCATGGTGTCGCACTACATGGACGACATAGCGCGCATGGCGGACAGAATCGTCGCGCTCAAAGACGGCAGAATCGTTGCCGACGGCAATCCGCACGAGGTGTTCGGCGCACGCGAGGAACTGGGGGCGGCGGGACTTTCTCTCCCCACCGCGGCAAGAGTGGTGGACAAACTCGCCGCGCGCGGCATAGCGCTTTCGCGCAACATAGTGACGGGTGCGGAGCTCGTTGACGCGCTCGCCGAATACAGGCAAAAGGTCAAATCTACCCCGAACGCCGAGGACGGCACAGCGGGCGAAACCGCGGACGACGACGCCGGCACAGCGGGCGAAAAGAATGAAGAATCGGTGACGGCACCCGCCGCACACACGGCAGACGGCGCGGGCGAAACCGCGGACGACGATGCAGGCACAGCGGGCGAAAAGAATGAAGAGTCGGTCACGGCACCCGCCGCACACACGGCAGACGGCGCGGGCGAAACCGCGGACGACGACGCCGGAACAGCGGGCGAAAAGAATGGAGAATCGGTGACGGCACCCGCCGGGGGGAAAGATGTTTAAGGATATTTCGTTCGGACAATACTATCCCGTCGACTCGGTGGTGCACCGTCTTGACCCGCGCGTCAAACTCATTCTGACCGTGCTTTTCGTGGTCGGAATTTTCTTCGTCAACACCTACTTCGGCTTCATGATAACGGCGGCGTTCCTGCTCTTTGTCATACTCGTCGCCCGCCTGCCCATGCTCTCCGTCCTGAAATCGGTCAGGGCGATAATCTTCATCGTTCTCTTTGCCGGAGCAATCAATCTTTTCATGATAAACGAGGGCGAAATCCTCTGGAGCTGGCGAGCGCTCCACATCACCGATCAGGCGGTTCACACCACCATAAAGATGGCGTTAAGGCTGTTTTTGGTCATAAGCGGGGCTTCGCTCCTCTCGCTCACCACGACGCCGGTGGAGATTGCCGACGGCACCGAAAGCCTCATGAAACCGCTCAAGATTCTGAAGGTGCCCGTCCACGACATAGCCATGATAATGAGCATCGCCCTGCGTTTCATTCCCACGCTTTTCGAGGAGACGCAGAAGATTATCGCCGCGCAGAAGGCGAGGGGTGCGAGCTTCGATACGGGCGGTCTTTTCGCCAGGGCAAAGGCGTTGCTCCCCGTGCTGATTCCGCTTTTCGTCAACTCCTTCCGCCGCGCGGACGAGCTGGCTTTCGCGATGGATTCCAGGTGCTACAATGCGACGGACAAGCGCACCAAGATGAAGGTGATGAAGCTGCACTTTGCCGACCTCGTCGCATTCCTGCTGGTCGCGGCGTACTTTGTCGCCGTCATGCTGGACAGATACTATTTCGGCGGCGCGATGGACGCTCTGATGTTCGGAGGTCTGTTGTGAGATACCGCGCGGTCGTTTCCTATTTCGGCAGCAATTATGTCGGTTGGCAGCGTCAGCTCAACGGAGTGAGCGTGCAGGAAAAGCTCGAGGACGCCTTGAGCGAGATTTTCGGCGTCCCCACGCAGGCGACGGCGAGCGGCAGGACGGATGCGGGCGTACACGCCGAAGGGCAGGTCGTGCACTTCGACGCGGAGACTTCCATTCCGCCCGAAAAGATACCGTTTGCAGTCAACACGGCGTTGCCCCGCGACATAAGCATGCTTTCCTGCGAGCCCGTTGACGAGGGCTTCAACGCGCGTTTCAGCGCGAAGCGCAAGACCTACCGCTATTCGGTGTATGTCAGCCGTCACCGCAAGCCCATGGAGGAGCAGACCCGTGCGCACATTCCCGTGCCGCTTGCGCTCGCTCCCATGCGCGAGTGCGCAAGGCTCATCGAGGGCACGCACGACTTCAGATGTTTCGAGGCGAGCGGCTCAAAGGTGAAGAGCACGGTGCGCACGGTGTACGCGGTGGAAATCGTGACGGAAGGGGAGCGCGACGGCGTCCTTTCGGAGGGCACGCTGGACATCTATGTGACGGGCAACGGGTTCTTGTACAACATGGTGCGCATCATAGCGGGCACGCTGATATACGCGGGGCTCGGCAAGCTCACGGCGGAGGATGTGCGGCGCGTGATGGAGAGCGGCGACAGGACTCTGGCGGGCAAGACGATGCCGCCCGAGGGGCTGTGCCTCATGAGCGTGGAATACGACCCGACGGACGCGGGAGCTCCCGCGGACGGCGCCGACGACGGGGACTGCGAGGGGTGACGGTATGTTGACGGTGCGGTTCGAAAGCGACAAAATGGTGCTGGAAAAGCTTTACGGCGAGCTCGGCATGACGGGCGTCGAAGGCGGCGCGAATTTCGTTCTCTGCGACGACGGCGAACCTGTCGGCGTCATGCGCACCGTTGTGGGCGATTTTGTCCAAATCACCCACTTTAAGGTCAAAAACGAAGAGATAAACGGTGAGGACAGGGAATTTTTCCTGCGAGCAATGCTTTTCAAATTCTCGCTCAATCCCGTCCTTCTGGGGGTGAAAGGCGAGCACCCGGAACTTTTGAAATTCGGTTTCAGGCAGGAAGGGGATTACATGTTCCTGCGCTCCGACGAGGTCAGGCTCAAGGGTCATTGCGGCGACTGAAAGCGCCCCGCGGACCGCTTTTTCAAATCCCGCTCGCGGGATTTTCTCATATTCCGCAAAATCGGGTTTCCCACTTGTCAAACGCGCGCGTATGAGTTAAAATAGTCTGTACTAAAGGATTCAAGCGAGCAAATGGAAGGAAAAAACATCCCCGCACCCTCGAATTTCATCGAGGACATCATCTACGACGACCTGACAAGCGGCAAGCATTCCGCCGTCGTCACGCGCTTTCCCCCGGAACCCAACGGGTATCTCCACATCGGTCACGCGAAAGCGATATGCATCAATTTCGGCATCAAGGCCAAGTATAACGGCAAGTGCAATCTCCGCTTCGACGACACCAACCCCGCAAAGGAAGATGTCGAATACATGGAGAGCATCAAGCAAGACATCGCGTGGCTCGGGTTCGAGTGGGACGGCGAGTTCTACGCGTCAGACTATTTCGAGAAGATGTACGAGTGCGCGGTGGGGCTCATTCGCGCGGGCAAGGCGTATGTGTGCGACCTCTCCGCCGACGAGATACGCGCCACCCGCGGCACTCTCACGGAGCCGGGCACCGAAAGCCCGTATCGCAACCGCACGGTGGAGGAGAACCTCGATTTGTTCGAGAGGATGAGGGCGGGCGAGTTCGCCGACGGCGAGCGTGTGCTCCGCGCCAAGATTGACATGGCGTCGCCCAACATCAATATGCGCGACCCCGTCATATACCGCATAGCGCACCTCACTCATCCGCACACAGGCGACAAGTGGGTCATCTACCCGATGTACGACTTTGCGCATCCCCTCGAGGACGCAATCGAGGGCGTGACTCATTCCCTGTGCTCGCTGGAGTTCGAAAATCACCGTCCGCTCTACGACTGGGTCATCGAGAACTGCGGTTTCAACCCCCGTCCGAGGCAGATCGAGTTCGCGCGGCTCAACCTCACCCACACGGTGATGAGCAAGCGTTTCATCAAGAGGCTCGTCGACGAGGGCATAGTGCGCGGTTGGGACGATCCCCGTCTTTCCACGCTGTCGGGCATCAGGGAGAGGGGTTATCCCCCCGAGGCGATACGCGATTTTTGCGGGCGCATAGGCGTCGCAAAGGCGGACAGCCTGGTTGACATCGGCATGCTGGAGCACTGCGTGAGGGAGTATCTCAACGACCACGCCGTGCGCGCGATGGCGGTGCTCGACCCCATAAAGGTGGTGGTGGACAACTATCCCGAGGGCGCAAGCGAAACGGTGCGGGTGGACAACAACCCCCGCGACCCCGAAGCGGGCTCCCACGAGGCGCGTTTCGCGAGGGAGATATACATCGAGCGCGAGGACTTCTCGCTCGACCCGCCGCCCAAGTACTTCCGCCTCAAACCCGACGGAATGGTGAGGCTCAAGGGCGCGTATGTCGTGCGCTACAAGAGCTGCGAGACGGACGCGGACGGCAACCCCGTCACGGTGCATGTCGAGTACATCGAGGGCACGCGCTCGGGCGAGGAGGGTGCAGGCATCAAGGTCAAGGGCACGATACACTGGGTGAACGCCGAGGACGCCCGCGACATCAAGGTGCACCTTTACGATTACCTCATCGAGGACGGCGACGGGGATTACATGGACAGAGTCAACCGCGATTCGCACAGGATAATCGTCGGCAAGGCGGAGCCGTTCCTTGCGGCGGCGGCGCGCGGGGAGAGGTTCCAGTTCCTGCGGCAGGGCTATTTCGTGTGTTGCGGCGACAGTGAGTTCAACGCCATCGTCGGGCTGAAAGACAGTTTCAGACCGTGACCGACACGCTCGGAGGGCGAGCGTAAAAAACAGCGAGGTGAGATATGTTCACTTGCAAGGTATGCGGCAGCGAAGTGGAGCGCGGGCAGGCGTATTGCGCCACCTGCGGCGCGGAGGTTGTCGCGAATTACGAAATCAAGTGTCCTTCCTGCGGCACGCGTAACAACGCGGGCAGCAGGTTCTGCGCGCACTGCGGCGAGATGCTGAGCGTGTTGCGCCGTCCCGTCTGCGAAATCTGCGGGACGGAAAACCTGCCCGGCGCGAGCTTCTGCTGCAAGTGCGGCGCGCCCGTCGCGCCCCCCGACAGCCCCTTTACCGAGGAGGACATCGCCGAGTTCAGGAAGAACAAGATGAATGTCGACCTCATGTTCAAGGAGCGCATGGCGGCCGCCGACCGTGAAATCGCCGAGATGAAAAAGCAGGTGGAGAACGCCAAGGCGAAATCCCTTGCCGAGGTCGAGGACTACCGCCGCAAGACCAACGACGAGCTGACGAAGCAGGCGGTCATGCTGGACGCCTACCGCGAAAAGGTCAACGAGCTCGGCTCCGAGGATGTCGCGCAACTCAAACGGTTGACGACTGCACTGCGCGACTATTCCGCCTACTATGCCGACCCGTACTCCGCGGCGGAGAACATGGACGAGCTGGAAAATCCGTTCGTGTGTCCGGTGTGCGGCGCGGTGAACGCGGAGGACGCGGTCAACTGCACCCGTTGCGGCCGTTCCAAGGCGCGCTCGTTGCAGCTTTTGGAAAAGGGCAAAATCAAGCAGTCGCCCCCGGTCAGGAAAAAGACGAAGACGCTTGCCGCTCCCGAGGAGGAGCTCGTGACGCCCAAGACTCCGACATTCGACGAGTTCGCGGGCGCGGCGTTCAAGGAAGCGCAGACCAAACCCATAGAAAAGCCCAACGAGGAAAAGGAGGGTCACAACTTCGTGGGCGCGCCTCCCTACGGCTATTATCCCTACGGCGGCGTTCCCTACGGCGCGCCGGTGTTCTACAACAGGGAGACGGGCGAGCCCTACCAGATGCCGCCCATAGTGCAACCCGTGGCTTTCGTCCCGTATGTGACGCAGGACCAGCCCCTCATGCAATACGCCCCGCAGGAAGACTATCCCGACGGGCAGAAGAAGTGATATATGGCAACGAATTCCGCTGAAAAACGCACCGCCACGGACGGCAACGGCATAAAGCTTGCTCCCGCGCCCATGAGGGCGGACAAGAGCAAGGGCATTTCGCCGTTCGTGCAGGAGCTGCGCATAGTGCCGCGGCTGGAGTATCCCTCCGACTCCTCGGGGAAAGACGAGGAGAGGGTGTCCACTTCGGCGGATTATCAGCCCGCGGCGCGCGACGCGAGCAGACGCTGGAAGAGGAAAGTGCGCGTGCGCAACGCCCTTTCCTCCGTCATCATACTGCTTGCCTCGGCGGTCGTGCTCGTGCCGTACATTCTCGCGGCGGCGGGAGTTACGGCGGACGCCGTACCCTTCAGACTGGTGCTCGGCGAGTACGATGTCATCGGCGGGTGGATAGAGGCGTTCAGGCAGACCGTGGCAGCGGGCTGGCAGGCGGCGGCGGTGAAATCCGTGTGGCTCGGCATGATTCCCGAAATGATTCTCACAATCGGGTTGCTCGCGGTGCTCATCAACATCGTCAAAGCCGTGCTCGGGCTTGTGGGTGCCATCCGTCCCAAGCGCTATACCGCGGGCGCGGTGGTGTGCCTGCTCTCGGTCGTGGCGGTGTTCATCGCGGCTCTGGTCGGGGCGGCGGACATAGGGGTCGAACCTGTCTCTTATACACATCTCCGAGCCCACGAGACGTAGAGGAATCTCGT
>USEV01000036.1 GCA_900553825.1 uncultured Eubacteriales bacterium | reverse complement strand
TCCTCTCCCTTGGCGGGCGGGACATTTCCGTCTTTGCCGACGGGAGTTTCCCCGTCGGGCGCGCCGTCCTCGTCGGCGGATTGCGGCTCGGGCTCGCGGATTTCGTCTGCGGCAAGCAGGTTGCACGCGAGGAGCCAGGGCAGCGTGTTGCCCTCGGTGCGGGTGCGGACATACGGCGCGACGCCCGCCGTCATGCGGCGACGGGTGCGCACGGCCGCCGCGGCGTGCGAGATTATCACCGCCGCCGTGGAGATGCCGATTGTGCCGAGCATGAGATATATGACATTGATTTCCGTGAACACGGCAAGGCAGAACATGGCAATCGCGAGCGCGATGGTCAGAAGCTTTTTCTTCATGGATTTGAAGAACTTGACCGCCGCGTGCACGATGAGCACTATGACGCCGACCCTGACGCCCGTGAAGAGGTATGCCACCCACCTGTTGTCGCGGACGAGCTCCAGGATGTAGGAGAGCGCGACTATGACCAGAAACGCGGGCAACACGACGCCGAGCGTGGTGATGACTCCCGCGATGACTCCCGCGCGCTTTGTGCCTATGAATGTCGCGATGTTGATGGAAATTGCCCCGGGAGTGCTTTCGGCTATGGCGAATATCTCCATGAGCTCGTCATGGGTGAGCCAGCCGCGCTTGTCCACGACCTCGTGTTCTATCATGGTGAGCATGGCATAGCCGCCGCCGAAGGAAAAGAGCCCTATCTTGAAAAAGACGAGGAACATCTTGAGCGACTCTTTGATTTTCCGGGACAGTGACAACTTCATCCCAAATATTATATCTCAAAAGCCGACAGATGTAAATCTTTTGGCGAATACGCGTTGCCGCGACGCGGTTGACGGGCGGGCGCTTTACATTTCCCGCAAAATGGCGTATCATTGAGGCGGCGGGCAGCACGCCCGCGCGGGGGTTATATGGACGAATTTCGTGCCGCTTCTGAATTTCTATTTGCCGGGGAAGTGAAAGATGTCGTTCCCTACGGCAACGGGCATATCAACGACACCTACGCCGTGACCTGCAAAGGCAGGCGGGGCGGGGTGCGCTATATTCTCCAAAGGTTGAACGCCAATGTCTTTCACGACCGCGACGGGCTCATGCGCAACATGATTGCCGTCACGGACTTTCTGTGCCGCAAGGTGCTGGAGGAGGGCGGCGATCCCGAGAGGGAGTGCCTGCGGCTCATACCCACCGTCGGGGGCGGGAGATACTACACTTCCCCCGAGGGAGAGATCTGGCGCGCGACGCAATTTGTCGAGCACACGGAGGCGTATCTCGTCGCCGACGACGCGGAGATGTTCCGCGACGCGGGCAGGGCGTTCGGGCAGTTCCTGAGCAGGCTTGCCGACTTCGACGCGGACACGCTCTTCGAGACGATACCCGACTTCCACGACACGGTGAAGAGGTACGCCGCCTTTTGCGCGGCTCTCTCCGCGGACAGTCTCGGCAGGGCGGCGGGAGCGGAGGAGGAAATCGCCTTTGTGCAACGGAGGGCGGAGGGGCTTTCGCTCGTCACCGACGCGCTCCGTGCGGGGGAAATCCCCGTGAGGGTGACCCACAACGACACCAAGCTGAACAATGTTCTGATCGATGTTTCCACTCGGCGCGCCGTGTGCGTCATCGACCTCGACACCGTGATGCGCGGGAGCGCGCTTTACGACTTCGGCGACGGAGTGCGCGCGGGCTGTTCGACGGCGAAAGAGGACGAGCCGGAGCTCGAAAAGGTGCACTTCGACATGGGGCTTTTCGGCGCGTTCGCGGGCGGATTCCTCCGCGGAATGGGCGGCAGCGCGACCGAGCGGGAGAGAGAGCTGATGCCCGCCGCGGCGAGGTTGATGACTCTGGAATGCGGAATGCGTTTCCTCACCGACCACCTTGCGGGCGACACCTATTTCAAGACGGCGTACCCCGGGCACAACCTGGTGCGCGCACGCACCCAGTTCAGGCTCGTCGAGGAGATGGAAAGGCTTGCCCCCGAAATGGCGGAGGCGGTGAAACGAAGTTGAGCCCCCGCCTCGGCGCGGAGAAAAATGACAAAAACGGCATTTTAATGTGCCGAATCGGAGGATAAAATGAGCATTCTGGTTACCGGTGGCGCTGGATACATCGGCTCGCACACCGTCATCGACCTCGTCGAAAACGGGTTCGACCCCGTCATTGCCGACAACCTTTGCAACAGCAAATTCGAGGCGGTGAAGCGGGTGCGCGAGCTCGCGGGCAGAGATGTGAAGTTCTACGAATACGACCTCACAGACAGGGCGCTCGTCGAGGACATCTTCGAAAAGGAGTCCTTTGACGCCGTCATACATTTCGCGGGGCTCAAAGCCGTCGGCGAATCCTGCGAAAAGCCGCTGGAATATTTTTCCAACAACATCGTAAACACCCTCAACATCCTCACCGTAATGAGGGAACACGGCGTCAAAAACTTCGTCTTTTCCTCCTCGGCGACGGTGTACGGTCAGCCCGAGAGCGTGCCCATCAGGGAGGATTTCCCCCTCTCCGTCACCAACCCCTACGGCAGGACGAAACTCATGATAGAGGATATCCTCCGCGATGTCTACGCCGCGGACAAAAGCATGAACATCGCGCTCCTGCGCTATTTCAACCCCATCGGCGCCCACAAGAGCGGAAGAATAGGCGAGGACCCGGGCGGCATCCCCAACAACCTCATGCCCTATGTGTCGCAGGTGGCAATCGGCAAGCTGGAAAAGCTCAAGGTGTTCGGCAACGACTATCCCACGCGCGACGGTACGGGCGTGCGCGACTATATACATGTGCTCGACCTCGCGCGCGCACATTCGCTCGCCGTGGCGAAGCTTCGCGAGAACCCGGGGCTCGTCACCTACAACATCGGCACGGGCAAGGGTTACAGCGTGCTGGAAATCGTCCGCGCTTTCGAAAAGGCGAGCGGGAAAAAGGTGCCCTACGAAATCGTGGGGAGGCGGAGCGGCGACATAGCGGAGTGCTACGCCGATCCCTCGCTTGCCGAGAGGGAGATGGGCTTCAGATGCCGTTACGATCTGGACGAGATGTGCGCCGACACCTGGCGGTGGCAGAGCATGAACCCCGAGGGGTATTGACGGGAGCGGTACGGACACAAAAAACGCGCACGGCTTGTGCGCGTTTTGTTTTCCTCGGCTTTTCGAGCTCCGTCCGTTGCCCGCGCGGGGCGGGAGGCTCAGATGGCGGGGCGGATTTTCCCGAGCAGCGTGTCGGTGGAGTGGGAGTTTGCGGCGCGTATCGCGGCGATGAACTCCTCCGCGGAGGGACGCGCGGGCGTCCTCAGCCAGGCGAGCAGGGCGGCGGTCGTGCCCGCCACATGGAATTCTATCTCCATGTTCAGCGCGAAGGACACCTCCATGCCGTTCAGCGTCGCGGTGCGGTAGAAGACATCCTTGAGCGCCTTTCTCACCCGCAGGAAGAAGGAGAAGTCACCCCTTTCGCCGAAGAGGACGGAGAGGTACTCGAAGTTTTCCTCGAACTTGGGCACTATGCTTTCTATGGTCGTGTCGGCGGTGAAGTGGTCGGGGAAGTCCATCCTCTTCAGGATGTCGTCCTCGAGCTGCGCCAGGATGTCGTAGACATCGAGGAAGTACTGGTAGAAGGTGCTCCGGTTGTACCCCGCGGCGTCGGTGATGTTCTTGACGGTGATTTTTTCGATGCGTTTTTTCTTGTAGAGCATCCAGAATGCGTCCATGAGTGCCTGTCTTGTCGCGGGCACGGCGACACTTTTTGCTGGCATAGTTCCTCCTCAATCCGACAAAAAACGGTTGATTGTCGTGCCAAATGGTTTGACTTGCAAATTTTATGTAGTTAAAATAACTACACACTATCATACAACAGTATGTCGGATTGCGCAAGTCGCCGACACGGAAGGTGATATGAAAATTGTCAAAACGCTGATGAAGAGCATCAGGGAATTCAAGAAGGAATCCATCCTCGCGCCCGTGCTCGTCACATTCGAGGTCCTGCTCGAATGTATGCTCCCGCTCTACATGGTGAGGATGCTCGACGAAATCGAAGTCGACGGTTCCATCCGCAACATCCTTTTCTGGGGCGGGTTGCTTTTGGTCATGGCGGCGGCGTCGCTGGTCTTCGGTATGCTCGCGGGCAAATTCTCCGCGACGGCGAGTGCGGGTTTTGCAAAGAACCTCCGCACGGACATCTTTGCCAATGTGCAGACTTTCTCGTTTGCCAACATCGACAAGTTCTCCGCGCCCGGGCTCGTCACCCGTATGACCACGGATGTCGCCAACATTCAGAACGCCTACATGATGATTGTCCGCATCGCGGCAAGAAGTCCCATCATGCTGGTCATCTCGCTCGGGATGTCGTTTGCAATCAATGTCAAGATCGCAAGCATATTCCTCTGCGTCGCGCCCGTCCTCGGGGTGGGGCTGTTCTTCATTTTCAAGAGGGTTGACCCCATCTTCGAAAAGGTGTTCCGCAAGTACGACGCGATGAACGAGTCCATCCAGGAGAACATCAAAGGCATCCGCGTCGTCAAGTCCTATGTCCGCGAGGATTACGAGATCAAGAAGTTCGGCCGCACGGCACAGGATGTCAGGCGCGACTTCCAGCACGGCGAAAAAATCATCGCGCTCAATATGCCGCTCATGCAGTTCTGTATGTGGCTGTGCATCACGCTGATATGCTATTTCGGCACGAGGGCAATCATCGACGGCGGCATGACGGAGGCGGGGCTCTCCTCGCTCATCGTGTACGCGGCGCAGTCGCTTTCGTCGCTCATGATGCTCTCCATGGTCATGGTCATGATCTCCATCGCCCGCGCGTCTTCCGAGAGGGTGGTGGAAGTGCTCACCGAAGAGAGCACCCTCAAGAATCCCCCCGACCCCGTCTATGTCGTGGAAAACGGCGATGTTGAGTTCAGGAATGTGTCCTTCAAGTATTCCGAAAAGGCGGAGCGCAACGCGCTTTCCGACATCAATCTCAAGGTTGCTTCGGGTCAGACCGTCGGCATCCTGGGCGGCACGGGCAGCGCGAAATCCTCGCTCGTCAACCTCATCCCCCGTCTTTACGACGCCACCGAGGGCAGCGTGCTCGTCGGCGGCAGGGATGTCAGGGAATACGACCTCGAGGCTCTCCGCAACCAGGTGTCCGTGGTGCTGCAGAAGAATGTTCTTTTCTCCGGCACCATAAAGGAGAACCTGCGCTGGGGCAATCCCGACGCCACTGACGAGGAGCTCGTCGAAGCGTGTAGGCGCGCGCAGGCGCACGAGTTCGTGTCCTCGTTCCCCGACGGCTACGACACCTACATCGAGCAGGGCGGCTCCAATGTGTCGGGCGGTCAGAAGCAGAGGCTCTGCATAGCCCGCGCATTGCTCAAGAAGCCGAAGGTGCTCATCCTCGACGACTCGACTTCCGCCGTCGACACCAAGACCGACGCGCTCATCCGTCAGGCTTTCCGCGAGGAAATCCCCGATGTCACCAAGTTCATCATCGCCCAGAGGGTGGCTTCCGTCGAGGACGCCGACATCATCGTCATCATGAACGAGGGCAAAATCGTCGCCACGGGCACCCACGAACAGTTGCTCGCAACCAACCGCATCTATCAGGAAACCTACTACTCGCAGAACAAAATCGGGGCTACGGCGGACACTCTCGCCAAGCTCGAGGCCGAACGCGGGAAGGGAGGCGAACAATGAGAAGGAAACTGGAAATCAAGCGCGAGAGTATGCTCAAAACCCTCGGCAAACTCTTCAAATACATCGGTCACTACTATAAGTGGGAGCTCCTCGCCGTCACCGTGTGCATCATCATCACGGCGATTGCGGGCATCAGCTCGTCGGTGTTCCTCAAAATCCTCGTCGACGACATCGCCATCCCCGGTTCGCAACAGGGCTTCGACGCCGTCAAGGACGAGCTCGTCACCGTCATCTGCATCATGGCGGGCATCTACTGCGTCGGCTTGCTCTGCTCCTTCACCTACAACCGCCTCATGGCAATCATCACGCAGGGCTTTCTGAAACATGTCAGGGTCGATATGTTCAACAAGATGCAGACCCTGCCCGTCAGATATTTCGACACCAACACCCACGGCGACATCATGAGCTACTACACCAACGATGTCGACGCGCTCCGTCAGCTCATCTCGCAGAGCGTGCCCCAGTGCCTGATGTCGGCAGCCAGCATAATCGTCCTGCTCGTCGTCATGCTCATCAGCAGTGTCTATCTCACACTCGTCGTCCTCTTCGGCGTCGCGCTCATGGTCGTGGTCACCAAGGTCATCGGCGGCAGGAGCGCGAGGTTCTTCATCCGTCAGCAGAACTCCATCGGCAAGACCGAAGGCTTCGCCGAGGAAATGCTCAACGGGCAGAAGGTCATCAAGGTGTTTTGCCACGAGGAGGCGGCAAAGGCGGATTTCGAAAAGGTCAACAGCGAGCTCTTCAACAACGCCGACAAGGCAAACAAGTTCGGCAATATGCTCATGCCCGCCATCGCCAACCTCGGGCATGTCGCGTTCGTGCTCGTCGCCATCATCGGCGGCGTGCTCGTGGACGCCAATGTGCACAACCTCACCATCACAGGGCTTGAAGCTTCCGTCATCACCATGGGCGCCATCGTGTCCTTCCTCAACATGAGCCGTCAGTTCACGCTCAACTTCTCGCAGGTGTCCATGCAGATCAACGCCGTGGTCATGGCAATCGCCGGCGCGGAAAGAATCTTCGAGCTGCTCGCTAACGAGCCCGAGGTCGACGACGGCTATGTCGAGCTCGTCAACGCCAACATCGACGACGAGGGCAACATCACCGAGAGTGCGGAACGCACCGGCAGATGGGCATGGCGTCACCCCCACAAGGCGGAGGGCACCATCACTTACACCGAACTCAAAGGCGACATCCAGATGTTCAATGTGGACTTCGGCTATGTCCCTGAAAAGCTCGTTCTGCACGACATCACCCTCTACGCAAAGCCCGGTCAGAAGATAGCGTTCGTCGGCGCGACGGGCGCGGGCAAGACCACCATCACCAACCTCATCAACCGTTTCTACGACATCGAGGACGGCAAGATCCGCTACGACGGCATCAACATCAACAAGATCAAGAAGGCGGATCTGCGCCGCTCGCTCGGCATGGTGCTGCAGGACACCAACCTCTTCACCGGCACCATAATGGACAACATCCGCTACGGCAGGCTGGAAGCCACCGACGAGGAGTGCATGGAAGCGGCAAAACTCGCAGGCGCGCACGACTTCATCACCCGTCTTCCCGAGGGCTACAACACCATGTTGACGGGCGACGGCTCCAACCTCTCGCAGGGGCAGAAGCAGTTGCTCTCCATCGCTCGTGTCGCCGTTGCCGACCCGCCCGTCCTCATCCTCGACGAGGCGACCAGCTCCATCGAC
>USEV01000035.1 GCA_900553825.1 uncultured Eubacteriales bacterium | reverse complement strand
AGATGTGTATAAGAGACAGCATGCGGCCTGTTACCCGGCTGCAGCAGCCTGGCTAAAAATTCCTTATTCTGTTCATGTCCCAGAATATCGTCCCACATAGGCATCCTTTCCTCGCTTACTCTTTAAGTAAAGCCTCCAACTCGCTGATCAGACAGCCGCGTACGCTTTCCTGTTCCTGCAAAGCATCAATGACCCTGATCCGCTGTGGATAGGCCTTACTGAGTTCGACAAATCCCTGCCTTACCTTGAGCTGAAAAGCAAGTCCTTCGTTTTCAAAACGGTCGGTCACACCGCGCTGCGACCTGCGGCCTGCAAGCAGCAGAGGATCTCCGTCCAGCAGCAGCGTCAAATCTGGTTCCAGCCCGCCTGTTGCAAAAGTGTTCAGCTGCAGCAGCTCCTGCAGCGGCAGACCGCGAACAAAGCCCTGGTAAACCAGTGTCGAATCGCTGAAACGGTCACAAAGCACGATTTTTCCGGACGCTAACGCCGGACGCACGACCTTATCTAAATGATCAGCACGTGCTGCCAGATACAGCAAAGTTTCTGTACGCGCGTCTATGGCCAGCTGCGGGTCAAGCACCAGCTGACGCAGGCGTTCAGCAGCTTCGCTGCCTCCCGGTTCACGGGTGCAGACAACTTCTCGTCCGTTCTGCCTCAGGTACTCTGCGATCAGCTCCAGCTGCGTGCTTTTGCCGCTGCCGTTCATGCCGGCGAGCGCGACAAACTCGCCCTTTTCCACGGAAAAGGACACATTGCGGAGGGCGCGGACCGCCCGCCCCTCGCCCACGCGGTAGGCGTAACTGACATTGTCGAGCACTATAATGGGCATAACGGAGTGATTATATCACACCCGCGCGGAATTGAAAAGCGATTGCGGGCGGCAAGCGAGGATTACATCTCGCGGGCGGCGGAGATTTGTCCGTCGCCCGTTCCGAACGAAGCCGATGCTCGAAAAGATATTGCAAGACGACATCTGTCGCGGTAAAATTTGTTCACAAGGAGGCAATCATAAAGAAAAGACTTTTGATAGCGTTGACAATATGCATCCTGGTAGCGGTGCTCGCGGCGACACTCGTCGCGTGCGACGACTCCACCACACAGTCCACTGCCCCGAAGGCGTATTCCGTCCAGGCTCCCCCGACATCGGATATATACACGGTGAGCGGGCTGCCCGCGGAAGCCGCGGCGGGTGACACGGTCACCTTCACCGTCACGCTCACGGCGCCCGACGACAGCCTCATAGAAGAGGTCATTCTCCGCCCGACATTCGAGCTCGACTCCACGCTCGAAGGCAACGCCGACGGGGAATATTCCTTCGTCATGCCCGCAAGCCCCGTGGAAATCATCATCGAGGCAAAGCTGTTTGAGGAGGTCACCTCGGACGGCAATTTCGCCCATTACGCGGCTTCCAACCCCTCTGTTATCGCAAAGAACAGCGGCACGGTCAGTCTGCTTGTCAACTTCACCGCCAATTACATGCACATCATGAAGAACAGCATCGTCGTGTCCGACGAGAGCGTCATCCCCGCAAGCGCGATAACCGTGCGCAATGTAACCGCCTCGAACTCGAACAGCATAGTGGGCGCGAATGTCATGATCGACACCGCCGCAGTGAACGCGGGCTCGACATGGATCGAGATGCACTTCGAGAGCGGCAACACCAGCGCGGAGGGCACCATCTGCGTCCGCATAACCGTGCAGGACGGCGTGATACAGGTCGAAAAGTGGACGGAAACCGTCATCCTCGACCTCTCCGGGCTTGACGGCATTGAGGAAAGGCAGTTCGGCGTGACATTCTTCGATCGAGACTACATGACGGGCACCGACGCAAAACAGAATCAGACATTCAGGCCTCTCACCATCGACGAGGACGGCAAGGCGGAGCTTGAAATCGAGTACGCAGCGGGCCATGCCTACACCGTCGCGCTCGGCATGCTGAAAGACGACGGAAGCGGGCTTTACGAGCCCACACAGTACGCTTTCTACGAAACCGTCACGGGCGGCTCCAGCCAGACCGGGTTCACGGGATACATGCAGGGAGAGCTCACCTTCCGTGCGAACGGCGAAACAATCACCCTCAAAGCGAGACTGGCGTAGACCCCGAAGTGCGAACGCACGATTGAAACCGCTCCCGAAAACGGGGGCGGTTTTTCAAAAACGCCTGTTCAGAATGCGGGAAACAGCACTTTAACTTCGTTTTTGTCGCGCCTTTGCGGAGGCGCGGCGGACCGCCCGCGCGGCGTATCCCCCGCGTGCGACGCGCCCGGCATACAAATGCGCGCATAATGTTCGTTAAGTTGATTGACTAACGACAGTTGTAATAGTATAATCCCTTTTAGCCGAAAGGGGCTTTGCCCCGGGCTTCAGGTCACGATTACAAGATTTACACTATGGAGGTCTTTATGAAAAAGATGACAATCGACGGTAATACCGCTGCGGCGCACATCGCGTATGCGTTCTCCGATGTCGCGGCGATTTACCCCATCACGCCCTCCTCTCCCATGGCGGAAAACTGCGACGAATGGGCGGGGCAAGGCAGAAAGAACATTCTGGGCAATGTTCTGAAAATCGTCGAAATGCAGTCCGAAGCGGGCGCTGCGGGCGCGGTGCACGGCTCTCTTGCCGCGGGTGCGATGACCACCACCTTCACCGCAAGCCAGGGGCTCCTGCTCATGATCCCGAACATGTACAAGATCGCGGGTGAGCTCCTCCCCTGCGTGTTCCATGTTTCGGCACGCGCGCTTGCCGCACATGCACTCAGCATTTTCGGCGACCACGCGGATGTCATGGCGTGCCGTCAGACGGGCTTTGCGATGCTCGCGTCCAACTCCGTGCAGGAAGTCATGGACCTGAGCCTCGTCGCTCACCTCTCCACGCTCAAATCCTCCGTCCCCTTCATCAACTTCTTCGACGGATTCAGGACATCTCACGAGGTCAGCAAAATCGATGTCATCGACTACGACGAAATCAAGAGCCTTGTCGACTTTGAGGATATCGACCGCTTCCGCGCCCGTTCGCTCAACCCCGAGCATCCTCACCAGGCAGGCACGGCGCAGAACCCCGACATCTACTTCCAGAACAGGGAAGCCGCAAACAAGTTCTACCAGGCTGTCCCCGGCATCGTCCAGACGATGATGGACAAGGTTGCGGGCATCACGGGCAGGCAGTATCACCTCGTCGACTACTACGGCGCAAAGGACGCCGACCGCGTCATCATCCTCATGGGCAGCGGTGCGGAAGCAGTCGAAGAGACCGTCGATTACCTCAACGCGAAGGGTCAGAAAGTCGGCGTGCTCAAGGTCAGGCTTTACCGCCCCTTCCCCGTCGAACAGCTCATCGCGGCACTCCCCAAGACCGCAAAGAAAATCACCGTCCTCGACCGCACCAAGGAAGCGGGCTCCATCGGCGAACCCCTCTACCTCGATGTCATGGCTGCCCTCGACGAGCAGAAGGTCAAGGCAGAAGTGCTCTGCGGCAGGTACGGTCTCGGCAGCAAGGAGTTCAACCCCTCCATGGTCGTGGCTGTCTACGACAACATGCTCGAAGGCAAGAAGAACCACTTCACCGTCGGCATCACGGACGATGTGACGGGCACCTCCCTCGACATCAAGGAAAAGATCGATGTCGCGGACCCCTCCACCATCTCCTGCAAGTTCTACGGCCTCGGCTCCGACGGCACCGTCGGCGCAAACAAGAACAGCATCAAGATCATCGGCGACCACACCGACAAGTACGCGCAGGGCTATTTCTCCTACGACTCCAAGAAGTCCGGCGGTCTCACCGTCTCGCACCTGCGCTTCTCCGACAAGCCCATCCGCTCCACCTACCTCATCGACCAGGCGGACTTCGTGGCGTGCCACAACGAGTCCTATGTGCTCCGTTACGACATGCTCTCCGACCTCAAGGAGGGCGGCACCTTCCTGCTGAACAGCATCTGGTCCCCCGACGAGATGGACAAGCAACTCCCCGCCTCCATGAAGAACCAGATTGCAAGAAAGCACATCAAGTTCTACACGCTGGACGGTCTGGATGTCATCACCAAGCTCGGTGCCTCCAAGGGCGTGAACACCGTCATGCAGGCGGCATTCTTCAAACTCGCGAATGTCATCCCCTACGACGACGCGGAGAAGTTCATGAAAGAGGCAATCAAAAAGACCTACGGCAAGAAGGGCGACGCAATCGTCAACATGAACTGCGCCTGCATCGACAACGCCATCTCCAGCCTCAAAGAGGTCAAGTACCCCGAAAGCTGGGCGACCACCACGACCGGTGCGGATCCCCTGCCCGTCCCCGATGACGAGTACTTCAAGGCGTTCGTCGCACCCATCATCGCACAGGAAGGCGACAAGCTGCCCGTCTCCGCGTTCTCTCCCGACGGCATCGTGCCCACCGGCACCACCAAGTTCGAAAAGCGCGGCATAGCGGTCAGCGTGCCCGTGTGGGATGTCGACAAGTGCATCCAGTGCAACCGCTGCTCTCTCGTCTGCCCGCACGCGGCAATCAGCCCCGTGCTCGCCACCGCGGAAGAGCTCGAAGGCAGACCCGAAGGCTTTGTCACCAAGGCGGCAATCGGCTTCAAGGGCTACGAGTTCCGTATGCAGGTCAGCCCCTATGACTGCTCCGGCTGCAACAACTGCGTCAATGTCTGCCCCGCCAAGGAAAAGGCTCTCACCATGATCCCCATCGCGGAATCCATCGAGAAAGACTCCGCCAACTGGGATTTCGCCGCGTCGCTCAAAGAGACCTCCGCGGACATCCCCGCAAGCAAGGTCGCGAGCGTCAAGAACAGCCAGTTCAAGAAGCCGCTCTTCGAGTTCTCCGGTGCGTGCGCAGGCTGCGGCGAGACGCCCTATGTCAAGCTCATCACACAGCTTTTCGGCGACAGGATGATCATCGCGAACGCAACGGGTTGCTCCTCCATCTACGGCGGCAGCGCACCCACCTGCCCCTACACCAAGAACGACGAGGGCAAGGGCCCCGCATGGGCGAACTCCCTCTTCGAGGACAACGCCGAGTTCGGTTTCGGTATGCACCTGGCATATCAGGCAAGACGCAATGTGCTTGCCAACATCATGAACAACATCATCGGCCTCGACACCATCTCCCCCGCCATGAAAGAGGCGATGAAAGAGTGGATCGACGGCAAGGATGACGGCGAGCTCTCCAAGGCTGCCGCGGCGAAAATCCTCGCCCTGCTCCCCGAAGAGAAGGCAAACGCCAACGGCATGACGCTCGACCTGCTCACAAGAGTCGAGGTCAGAAAGGATTGCCTCATCAAGAAGTCCGTCTGGATCGTCGGCGGCGACGGCTGGGCATACGACATCGGCTACAACGGCGTCGACCATGTCCTCGCCAGCGGCGAAGATGTCAACATCCTCGTCCTCGACACCGAGGTGTACTCCAACACCGGCGGCCAGGCTTCCAAGTCCACCCCCACGGGCGCAATCGCGAAGTTCGCCGCAACGGGCAAGCGCACCAAGAAGAAGGACCTCGCACTGCTTGCCATGGACTACGGCTATGTGTATGTCGCACAGGTCTCCATGGGCGCGGATATGAACCAGGTCGTCAAGGCGTTCGCGGAAGCGGAAGCGTATCACGGCCCCTCCATCATCATCGCCTACGCACCCTGCATCAACCACGGCATCAACATGACCAAGTCCCAGCTCGAGATGAAGAAAGCGGTCGACACCGGCTACTGGCAGCTGTTCCGCTTCAACCCCGCGCTCGTGGACACCGAGGCAAACCCCTTCACGCTGGACAGCAAGGAACCCACCGAGGACTACCAGTCCTTCCTCATGGGCGAAGTGCGTTACGCCTCCCTGGTCAAGCAGAACCCCGACGCCGCGAAAGTGCTGTTCGAAAAGAACGAGCGCGACGCCGCACAGAAGCGCGCCTTCTACGCGAGGAAAGCCGAATCCAACTGGAAACCCGGCAAATAATCGCACCCGAAAGACTTCCATCGAAATGCCGCCACAACCGTGGCGGCATTTTCATTGTGCGGAGCCGTGCATCTGCGTCCGTGCGGGATTGTGCCCTTGCGCCCGCGTGGAGTCATGCCCTTGCGCCCGTGCGGGAAAACGCTTGACTCCCCCCTGCCGCGCGGCAGGCACCGAGGCACAATCCGACGGCGTTAAAACAGGCAAACATTTCAAAACGCGCGCTTTAATTTGTCATTTCGCGTTGAAAAAGCCCGCAAACGGCAAAATTTGAGCGCTTGCGGGCACAAAAAAACGCGGGCTTGTCGCCCGCGTTTTTCGCCTGAACGGTGTTCACTTTCTCACTTCGAAGTACGCTCTCGGATGTGCGCACACGGGGCACACCTCGGGGGCTTCCGTGCCGAAATGGATGTGTCCGCAGTTGCGGCACTTCCATGCCACGATGCCGTCCGCCTTGAAGACCTTGCCCTCTTTGAGTGCGGCGGCAAGCGCGAGGTATCTCTCCTCGTGTTCCTTTTCGATTGCCGCAACGCCGCGCATACGCGCCGCTATGGCGTGGAAACCTTCCGCGTCCGCTTCGTCCGCCATCCAGTTGTACATATCGGTCCACTCCGCGTGCTCACCCGCCGCTGCGTCGATGAGGTTCTCCGTCGTGGTGCCGATGCCGTGAAATTCCTTGAACCAGAGTTTCGCGTGCTCTTTCTCGTTGTCCGCGGTCTCGAGGAATATCGCCGCTATCTGCTCGTATCCCTCCTTCTTCGCCTTGCTGGCATAGTAGGTGTATTTGTTGCGTGCCTGGCTCTCGCCCGCGAACGCGTCCATGAGATTCTTTTCGGTTTTGCTGCCTTTGAGTTCCATTTTTTTCTCCTCCTTGGTGAATCGATTATACCCCATATTTCCATGCTTCGCAAGATACATTTTCAAAGTTTGTCGATGAATGCGGAGCCCGCGTCACACCCCGCCGCCGCCAATGCTCTCCTTCCGCTTGACAAACGCGCTTGCCGAGCCTAAAATAAAACAGCGTTCACGAGATGTTTCCGTAGCTCAGCAGGATAGAGCGTCCGCCTCCTAAGCGGAAGGTCGTGGGTTCGAATCCCGCCGGGAACGCCAGAAAAACCCGCCTAAGAGGCGGGTTTTCCATTGGCGTCTGGGCGGGCTTCTGTCCCTGTGGCTGACGCGGCGGTCACAACTGCGCGACTCCCGCGCGCAGAACAGATTGTGCCCTTGCCGCTGTTCCGTCGCGCTAGGTGCGCTCCTTACGAATCCCGCCGGGAACGCCATCAAACGCAATGAAGGGCGCGTCTGGCGCCCTTTTTGCGTGTCTCCAATTTCGGTCACATACGCAAGTATGCTCCCTCATTCTCGCACTTAAAAGAACGCAATCCACATCCCCTCATTGTGTTTGAACCTCAAAAACGAATCTGCACATCTCAAAGCGGACACGGCGGTTAGGTTCGCGCAAGCGAGCAACGCCGCCGGGAACGCCATCAAGCGGACACGGCGGCTAGGTTCGTGCAAGCGAGCAACGCTGCCGGGAACGCCATCAAGCGGACACGGCGGCTAGG
>USEV01000034.1 GCA_900553825.1 uncultured Eubacteriales bacterium | reverse complement strand
GCTCGGAGATGTGTATAAGAGACAGGTTGGAGAGCCGGCCCGTGCAGGCTCCCGACGCCGCCGGCATTGTGCAGGATGTCCTTGCCCTCCTTCAGGTGCTTTTCGAAGGTGTGAATCGCGGCGTATGCCGAGGTCTGCGAGGTGTTTGCAAGCCCGCCGTCGCGGAGTGCGCCGTAAAACTCCGACGGAGTGGGAAGTCCGTTGTCGAAATACTCCTTGCCGTTCAGGGTGAAGGGCATGGGGATGACATCCACGCCGTTATTTTTAAAGAAGCCTTGCGGCATATCCGCCGCCATATCCGTTGTCACAACAATAGGTCTCATAGTGCCTCCGTGGGTTATGATAACACTTTCGCGGACGGCGGACAAGGCAAAAACGCCGTTTGACAAAATTCGAGCGGTTTTTTCACACAATCTCAAATCCCGCATTGCGCGCGGAGTTAAACTGCGTAGTATGAGAAAGATCGTGGTGACATCGGGAAAGGGCGGCGTGGGCAAGACGACCGTCACCGCCGCGCTCGGGAGGAGGCTTGCGGACATGGGCTACAGGGTGGTGCTCGCCGACGCCGATGTGGGGCTCAACAACCTCGATGTGGTCATGGGCGCGGAGAGCAGGGTGGTGTATGACATATCCGATGTTCTCACCGGCAAGTGCAAGGTGTTTCAGGCGCTTGTGCCCGACCACGAAAGCAAGGCGAAAATCCTGCCCTCCGCCTGCAACGAGGGCGTGAGCGCGCAGGCTTTCAGGGGAGTGATAGATTCCCTTTCCGACTTCGACTTCGTTTTGATTGATTGCCCCGCAGGCATCGAAAACGGGTTTCATCGTGCCGTTTCGGCAGCTGAAGAGGCGATTGTGGTGACAACGCCCTCCGCATCCGCCATACGCGACGCGGACAAAGTGGTGTCGCTCCTCTCCGCTTACCGTCTGAAAGACATATCCCTTGTGCTTAACCGCGTGCGTCACGACATGGTCGCCCGCGGCGAGATGATGGAGCCCATCGACATCGCGAGGTTGCTCGGCGTGCCCGCCATAGGCGCAATCCCCGAGGACGATTGCATCACCCTCTATCAGCAACTGGGGAGGGTGCCCTCGTTTGCCGTTTCGGAAAAGGCGTTCTGCCTGATTGCGGAGAATGTCGCTTCGCAGACCAAACGCTTTGCAGAGGTGCGCGTGCCGGGGAGGTGGCGGAGAAGATGGCGGTGAAACCCTCAAGACTCATGATGGAAAGAATAGGCGATATGCTCGTGCGCGACAAGATGGGCGTGCACGAGGGCTTCCTCTCCGCGTTCTCGGCGGACATCGCGAGGGTCGTCGGGGACTACTTCGAGCTGTCGTCGCCTCCCGCAGTGTCGGTGAGGAGGGGAGAGGACGGCGGTTTCGAGGTGTCGGTGGCTGCCGAGGCGCGCAGACTCAAACGCTTCGAAACCACTTCGGATTTGCCGAAACCCGAGCTCTGAAAACCGTGCCCCACACGGATTAGCGGGCGGAATTGCAAATCGGCGGGCGGAATCGCCCGTTTTTGTTTGCGGTCGGGAATATTGCGGTGCGTTTGCGAATACGCTTTATGGCGAGGTGAATTATGGAATTTGACGGAGCCAAGAAAATCGAAGTCGAAGTGAGCGAGAATGTCGTCGCGGAAAACGAGGTGCGCCCTCTTACCCGCAGACAAAGACGCGGTACGGACGGGAAGCGCCGCCTTTTCGGGAGCATTGACCCCCTCGATGTCGCGCTCGTGCCCGTTATCCTCGGCATTTTCGTGTCGCTCGGTTTCCTCTTCGCGGGCATATTCAAGGCGTCTGCGGTCGAATCCGCGGCGCAGGTGAGCAACATCCTTGCCGCGCTGATGGGATGAAACTCAAAGTCCATCCCCTCTTCTTCGCGCTTGCCCTCTTGCTTGTGCTTTTCGGGCAGGCGTATGCCTTTTTGTGGGCTTTTGCCGCCGTCGTCGTTCACGAGCTCGGTCACACCCTGGCGGCAAGGGCGAGGGGATATGTCTTGCGCTCGCTCACCCTCTTGCCCTACGGCGCGGAACTGTGCGCCCGCGAGGAGATGGACGGCAGGTCCTGCGTGATAGTGGGGCTGGCGGGTCCCGCGGCGAACTTCATGTGTTGCGGAGCGGTGCTCGCGCTGTGGTGGCTTTTCCCCGCCGTGTATCCCTATACGCGCGGTTTCCTCGCCGCGTCTTTCGCAATCGGGGCTTTCAACCTCCTGCCGGTATATCCTCTCGACGGAGCGCGCGTCGTCCTCGGGACGGTGCGCAACCGCCTCAAGGCGGCAAAGGGAATGCAGGCAGCGGGAGTCGCCGTCGCCGTCGCGTTGCTTGGAGGGTTCTTATACACGGCGTTTTCGGGGGCAATCAATTTCACCCTCGGGGTGCTCGCCGTCTTTTTGTTTTACGGAGCGACGCTGGGCGGCAGGGAACACTCCTATGTCAGCGCGCTCGCCGCAGGGCACAAGAACTATTCCGCAGGCGTGCGGGAGCGCAGGGTGTTCATCTCCGAGAACGCGCCGCTCGTCAGGCTTTTTCACCACATCGATTCCAGGAGCGTCACCACCTTTGCGGTGGTGTCCGACGGCGGGGAGAGCGGCGCGTCACCCCCGGTCGTGCGCACGCTCACCGAGGCGGAACTCCGCGCGTACGCCGCCGCGGGCAGACTCTCGCGCACGGTTGCGTCGTGCATGAAGGGCGGCGCGCCCGAAGTGCCTTTCCGCCGCAGACTTCCCGTGCGCGCAGGTCATTTCGTCGGACATTTTCCACGCCCTCGTCCCCGCGAGGGGCGCGACAGTTGACATCCGCGCGCGATTGAGCTAAAATAACAGCACGATTCGCGCACGCACAAGCTGCGCGCAAACGGAGGCTGTTATGCGGTTCATCGGCATTGACATCGGCGGTATGTCGTTAAAGGGCGGGCTGGTAGACGAAAACGGGGTCATTCTGTACAAGACATCCGCCGTCACCCGTGCGGACGCACCTGCGGAGGACATTGTCGAGGATATAGCCCTGCTCATCGAGAAGGTGGCAAAAAACGGCGGCGTCGAGGTCGCCGCGCTCGACGGCATAGGCATAGGTTCCCCCGGTTCCATCGACGACGCGGCGGGCACCATCCGTTACAGCTGCAACATCAATTTCGTCAAGACTCCCATCGTCGATATGCTCCGCAAACGCCTGGGCAGGCAGGACATTTTCGTCAGCAACGACGCCAACTGCGCCGCGCTCGGCGAGACGCTCTTCGGGGCGGGCAAGGGCGCGAAAAACAGCGTCACCGTCACTCTCGGCACGGGAGTGGGCACGGGCATCGTCGTCGACGGCAGGTTGCTCACGGGCAACCGCTCCGCGGGCGCGGAGGGCGGCCACGCAATCATCAAGGCGGGCGGCGCGATGTGCGGTTGCGGCAAACGCGGTTGCTTCGAGGCTTATGCCTCCGCAAGCGCGCTCATGGCACAGACCGCAAAGGCTGTGCAAAGACATCCTCAGAGCCTGCTTGCCTCCATGGCGGCGCAGAACGGCATAGACGGCAAGACGGCGTTCGAGGCGGCGCGCCTCGGCGACAAGACGGCAAAGAGCGTGGTGCGCGCATACATCCGCTATGTGGGCATAGGTCTCGTCACTTTCGCCAATGTGTTTTACCCCGAAGTGTTCATCATAGGCGGCGGCATTTCCAAGGAGGGCGACGCTCTCATCAAACCCCTGCAGCGCTATGTGTCCAGGAACGCGTACGGGGCGGAGTTCAACCCTCCCATCAAGGTCGTCGCGGCGACCCTGGGCAACGACGCCGGCATAATAGGCGCGGCGGCGCTCGCCATGCGGGACAAGGTCTGAAAGCCGTAAGGCGGTATGAAATTTTTTTGGCATAGAATTTTTCCCGTCCTTGTACGGGCAGGTTGCCGCGCGAGAGAAGCGGAAGTTTCTCCGTGCGGTTTCGTGTTGTACCGGACGGGGAAATTCCACGGTGAGGAATGAAAAAACTTTACATCGATTTCAGCCCTTATTTTGCCAGGACGGCGCTTGTCAACGACGGTGAGCTCATCGAGTTCGGCGTGGAGCACGCCGCAAGACGCGGGCATGTCGGCAACATCTACAAGGGCAAGGTTGAAAATGTGCTCGGCGGCATGAAGGCGGCGTTCGTCAACATCGGACTCCAGCGCAACGGCTTTCTGTACATCGGCGACAGGGCGGACAAGATTTCGCCCGGCGACATAGTGATGTGTCAGGTGGCAAAAGAGGAATGGAGCGCAAAGGGCGCGCGCCTGACCATGGATGTGACCTTGCCGGGTTACAACCTCGTCCTGCTCCCCAACGGCGGCTTCAGAGGCGTTTCGAGAAAGATCGAGGACGAGCAGGCGCGCGACGAGCTGGAAAAGTTCGTTTCCTCGATTTGCCCACCGAACATGGGGTTTATCGTGCGTTCCGCGGCGGTAAAAGCCCCGTTTGAGGAAATAGCCGAGGAGGCAAAGGAGCTCGTCGAGCTCTGGAACAAGATTGAGGCGGACTACGCAAAGGCGCGTCCCACCACGACGGTCTACCGCGAGGCACAGCTCATCGAACGGGTGCTCCGCGACAGCTTCGCCGAGGATGTCGACGGCGTCGTCGTCAACGACCCGACGCTCGCGGTCAAGCTCGCCGAAAAGTACGGCTCCGGCGTCGAGTGCTACACCGGGGCGCGCAACATCTTCAAGGAGTTCGGCATCTCCGAGCAGATTGACAAGCTCGCCGACCGCAAGGTCCAGATGGAAGGCGGGGCGTATCTCGTAATCGACCGCACCGAGGCTCTCACCGTCATCGATGTCAACACGGGGCGGTATGTCGGCAGCAAGGACCTCGAGGACACCGTCTTCAGGACCAACCTCGTCGCGGCACGGGAGGTTGCAAAACAACTGCGCGTGCGCAACATCAGCGGCATCGTCATCATCGATTTCATCGATATGCAGCTCGACGAACACCGCCGCGCCGTCCTCGACGCCCTGCGTGAGGAGCTGAAGAAGGACAGGCTCAAAACCTCTGCCGTCGCAATGACGGGGCTGGGGCTTGTGGAGCTCACCAGAAAGAGGACGCGGTTGCCCGCCGACACATTCATGCTCGAGCCGTGCAGCGAGTGCGGCGGAGGGTATGTGGTGTCGTCCACACATCTCGCGCTCAAGCTGCGCGACGAGCTTGTCGAGTTCACTCTCCGCAACGACTTTTCCTCCGTCATCGCCCGCGCCCACCCGGATGTCGTGGGGCGCATCTTCAGCGGCCGCATAATGGCTCGCGAGGTGCTGGGGCTGTTGCGGGGCAAGCGCGTCTACTTCGTCGCGGATTACTCGCTCGCGCGCGACAAGTTCGAAATCGAGGGCACGAACGATAAAGTGCTCACTCTGCCGCAATCGGCAAGGCTGCTTTATTAGTGCTTGCTAAAAAGCCTGCGGCGTGATAGAATTAACGGGCGGCAAAGCCGTTTGGAGGGCTGAATGAAATCCTGGCATATAGAGAACCTCGCACGCATCAAGCTCGTGGAGAGCGTGCTCCGCAAAAACGAGGGCGAGGTCAAACTCAAGATGTCGAAGGTGGCAATCTCGTCCACCGATTTTGCGTATTTTGCCTCCGATGCTCCCGACAAAAACCCCGAGCTCACCGTTCCCGGACATTCCGCGGTGGCGTATATGTCCGAGGATTGCGACGCTCTCGGGCTCAAAATGGGTGCCCGCGCCGTCATCAGCCCCTATGTCAGATACGAGGAGCACGGCGTGAAAAAGGTCAGCGTGCTCGGCGTTGACCGCGACGGGTTGCTCTCGGACTTTGTCTCCGTTCCCGCGGAGAATGTCTACGCCTTGCCCGATGGCATCCCCGACGACGAGGCGATTTTTGCCGAATACATCGCACTCGGCAACAATGTGCTCAACAGCCTCGAGGTTGACAAGGGCGACTTCGTCGTCATCGTCGGCGCAAGCACTTTGGGGCTCATTCTGGCGCAGCTCGCGCTCTATTACCAGATGATCCCCGTCATCATCGATCTGGATGCGGAAAAGCTCGCTCTCGCCGCAGGCTGGGGGGTGTACTACACGCTCAACCCCGCTTACGACAACCTCGAACGCCGCGTCGAGGAGATAACGGGCGGCAGAATGGCGGAAGCCTCCGTCTATGTCGGTGACGGCGTCCCGTTCAACACCGCGCTCCGCCTCGTCAAGGACAAGGGCGAGGTCGCAATCGCGGGCTATTCTGTGCGCTCCGGTCATTCAATCGATGTCAGCGTGGTGCTTTCCAAACAGCTCCGCCTCATCGGCGTCGCGGACGGTTACGGCGAGATGTCCTCGGCAATCAACCTGCTTGCAAACCGCATCGTCAAGACCAACGGACTGATAAATTCGCGTATCGGTTTCGACGAGGTGCCCGAAATGGTGGCACAGTGCGCGCAGTATCCCTATCAGTACAACAAGATTGTCGTCGAGGTGGACTGAAGGGAAATCGGCGCACTGAAATCAAGGCTTAAAAGCCCCGCTCGAGAAGCGGGGTTCGTTTTTGCCTTCCGCGGCTTTTCGGGCTTTCCGCGCATTGTCGTGTCCGTGCCTCCCGCGCCATTTGTCCGCGTCTTCAGGGGTTTTCGCACCCTTGTCAGCGCCTTCGGGATTATTTGCACCTCTTGAAAATGCATTGTGTTCGTCGAAAACACTTTTCGTGTTGCATTTCCGGGCGGGCAAGCGTGAAACACGAATCGTGTTTGACGAAAAGGAATAGGGAATCGGCAGGAAAACAAAAGACCCGTCGCGGTGACGGGTCATCTCTTTGTCCTTTTGTCATTCTGTCTTTTGCCGCTTGCGACGCCGACGCGTCGTTTGCGCCATCTCAGTCAAGCAGGGTGTCGTGAATGAGGGCGTATGTCTGCGACGCCTTGTCCACCCAGCTCTTGTAGAGATATTTCGCAAGCTGCCTGTTCGCCACCACGAGCTTGAGCTCCATGAGCGTTGCGATGTCGCTGTTGATGCGCATTATCACCGTGTAGGTGCCGTCGGCGTTCTTCGAATAGTCGCAGAAGTAGGACTGCCTCTTCTTGAAGCGCATGCGGTTTTCGCGCGCATAGGCGTTGATGTCGTCGCGGATGGAGGACGGGATGCGCGTGAAGAACAGCGCAAGGCATCCGATGCCGTCCTGCGTGATGTTGATGCAGTCGCTCTTGGGCACGCGGTAAAGCAGGTTGGTTTCAAGAAGCTCCGTCAGATACTGCTTGCAGTCCATGTAGCCCAGCCAGTTGTTCTCGGAGGTGCAGATGTCAAGCAGGACGGCTTCGCTCATGGGGATTGCCATCCTGTCGAAAACAAACAATATGACCAGTTTCTGGATCTTGCTGTCCAGACGCTGCGATACATTATCTTGTTCGTAATCCACCTTAATTCTCCTCCGATATGTGGGAATAGGATTTTACCACCATTTCGCCCGCATTTCAAGACATTATCCGAAAAATTTTGCAATCTACAACTTGTAGGGCCCGTGATTTTGCGAGGCACAATTTTATTGTCCGAAACGGGCGCCCGGATGAGACCTGTCTC
>USEV01000033.1 GCA_900553825.1 uncultured Eubacteriales bacterium | reverse complement strand
GGCATACGAGATTCCTCTCCGTCTCGTGGGCTCGGAGATGTGTATAAGAGACAGCGCACGCCTTCCGCGTTTTTGAGGAAGTTGACATGCATGACCTGGTTGACCTTGTTGGAGTTGATGACCTTGAAAAACATCTTGTCCATGATGTCCTTGATGTTCTCCTCGGACGCCGCGATTGCCGCGATTCCGCTGCCCGCAAAGGTGATTTTGGAGGTGGAGGCAAAGGAATAGATGCGGTTCATCGTGCCCGCCTTGCGCGCGACATCGAAGATGTTTTTGAGCTTGTCGTCGGTGTCGTAGAGCCCGTGCACCATGTAGGCGTTGTCCCAGAAGATGCGGAAGTCGCTCGCCGCGGTCTTCATCGTCGCCATGCGGTCGACAACGCTGTCCGAGAAAGTGATGCCCGTGGGGTTGGAATACTTGGGGACGCACCAGATGCCTTTGATGGAATCGTCCTCGCGCACGAGGGCTTCGACGATGTCCATGTCGGGGCCGTCCTCTTTCATGCGCACGGTGATCATCTCGATGCCGAACTGCTGGCAGATGGAGAAATGGCGGTCGTAGCCGGGTGCGGGGCAGATGAACTTGACCTTCTTGAGGTTGTTCCAGGGAGTGCCGCCCAGAACGCCGAACTGCTTGGCGAAATGCACGAGCGTGTACATGAGGTCGAGGCTGCTGCCGTCGCCGACGAACACCTCCTCGGGCTTGACGCCGAAGAGCTCCGCAAAGAGGTTCTTGCACGCCTTGGTGCCGCCCAGTGCGCCGTAGTTTCTGGCGTCGGCTGCCTCTGCGGCGTAGTTGTAAGAGCCCGCATTCTGAAGCATGGGCATTGCAATCTCAAGCTGTTCCTTGGAGGGTCTGCCGCGGGTCATATCCACGGTTCTGCCCTCTTTGACGAGCTTCTTGAACTTCTTTTGCTCTTCCTTGAGCAGGTTTTCGAGTTCGCTTACAGAAAATGATTTATAGTCCATAATCCTCCTCGTCCGCACGGAGCGGACTGCGTTCTCGTCGGTCAAATCCAACGGGTGTTAAACTATCCTATCACATATTGCGCGAAACCGCAAGCGGGAATTATTCCTCGTTGCCACCGCGCACTATGAGCCTTATCGGCGTGCCCTCGAAATCGAAACTGCGGCGCAGGGCGTTTTCGAGATAGCGCTTGTAGCTGAAATGCATGAGTTCCGGGTCGTTGACCTTGATGACGAATGTCGGGGGCGACACGGAAGCCTCGGTGATGTACAGGATTTTGAGCTTTCTGCCGAGCCTGGATGGGGGCTCGCTTATGCGGATGGCGTCCTGCAGCACCTCGTTCAGAAGCCCGGTTGTGATTCTGCGGCGACTGTTTGCGAGCACCTTGCGGCAAAGAGGCAGGATGTTCTCGGCGCGTTTCCCCGTCGCGGCGGAGATGTAGACGGACTTGAAGTAGTCCATGAACTTCAAATCCTCCCGCAGCTTCTTTTCGAACTTTTCCACGGTGTAGGTGTCCTTTTCGACGAGGTCCCACTTGTTCATGACCACGACGGAGGGCTTGCCCTGGTCATTGACATATCCCGCGATTTTGACATCCTGTTCGGTGAGCCCCTCGGCGGCGTCGCACACGATGACCACGACATCCGCGCGCCTGACGGCGAGGAAGCTCCGCATCACGCTGTAACGCTCCAGCCCCTCGTTGACGCTCCTCTTTTTGCGGATGCCCGCGGTGTCGATGAGCACATATCTGTCGCCGCCCACGGTGAGCTCGGTGTCGATGGCGTCGCGCGTCGTGCCGGCGATGTTGCTGACGATCACCCTGTCGTAGCCGAGCAATCTGTTGACGAGCGAGCTCTTCCCCGCATTGGGCTTGCCGACGATGGCGATTTTGATGACATCTTCCTCTTCCTCGGGGGCGACTGCGGGCACGGATTCCATGACCGCATCGAGCAGGTCGCCTATGCCCTTCCCCTGCGAGGCGGATACGGCGTAAGGCTCGCCGAATCCGAGGGAATAAAACCCGTACGCCTCGGAGGTTTCGTTGTTGTCGAGCTTGTTCACCGCGACGACGACGGGCACCTTTGCCTTGCGCAGATATGCGGCAATCGCCTCGTCGTCGAGGGTCAGCCCCGTCTTTCCGTCCACGACATAGATGATGGCGTCCGCGGCGTCGACTGCAATCTCAACCTGCTCGCGGATGTGCATCCACATCTCGTCCTCGCTCTTGAGTTCGAGCCCGCCCGTGTCGATGAGCGTGAAGGCGTGCCCGCACCACTCGGAGTCGACATACACCCTGTCGCGGGTGACGCCGGGAGTGTCCTCGACAATGGAAATCCTGCCCCCGGCTATGCGGTTGAACAGCGTGGACTTGCCGACATTCGGGCGTCCGACTATTGCGATGAGCGGCTTGTTCATAAACCCTCCTCCGATTGCTCCCCCTGCTCCGTAACTGCGCAGTTTGACCGAAAATGCGGCTTAATTCGCCGATTTATGCGGTTGAACGCGCGGTTTTGTCGGATGTGTCATTTGCACGGTCACATGGAGATGTAGGCCGTGAGATAATTTGCCATGTTCTGCAACGAGTAAAGCTCCGTCCTCCTGACCCCGTTTTCGCCGTAGTGCGAGGCGAGGTCGCCCGAGATGAGCTTGTAGATGAGCGCGACGATGTCGATGTCGTTCTTCGCCTGCATGACGAGGTCCTGCGACACGAGATATTCTATGTTTTCGCGCTCCGTTTCCGTCAGCCCGTAGGCGATGACGGGCTTGCCTGCCCTGAAGCATTTGTAGATGACCGACGCGTCGTAGCGCGTGACCACGACATCGCTCATGAGCATATATTCATCAAACAGGTCCTTGCGGGTTGCAAGCACGACATTGCTTGCGGTTTCCGCTCCGTCCGCCCTTGCGCGGAGTGCGGGGAGCTCCTTGACATCGTTCACGCAGCACACCACATTCACGATGTCGCCCTGGTCGGCGATGAGCCCCAGAATCTCGCGGGTTTCCCTGCCGCCCGCCGAGCTCACGAAAATCGTCGGAGTCTTGGGGAGCCCCAGATCCTGTTTGCCCGCCTCTATCTCAATTGGCGTGACCTTCCTGATGTCGTAGGGCAAGCCCATTATCATGACATGACGCGACGGCACTCCGTTCACGGAGAGGTCGTTTTTCACATCGGCGTTTTCGACGATATAGGCGTTTGCCTGCGCCGTGACATAGTCGCCCTTGGGAAGGGTGAACGCCGTCACTATGTGCACCGAAGGCACCGCAAAACCCGCCTTGTGCTTTGCCTCGGCAAACACCGCCTGCGCATAGGGCGTGACGGTGAGCACGATTTCCGGCGCATAGCGTTTGACCGCGTTTGCGACCCTTCTCGTCGTGCCTTTGAGCTTGCTTCTCTCCGCCTTTTTCTCGCCCTCTTCCCCGCGGGATTTGAGCAGGCGGTGCTCGTCGATTGCGGCGATGACTCCGTCGAGCAATCCGCCCGGAGTCTTCACGCCGTATCTGCTCTCCTCGAGCACGACGACATTGTGGGTGCCCTCGGCGCGCACGGCTTCGGCGAGCGTCTGTGCCGCGCCGCCGATTTCGCCGGATGATGTCATGATGAGTATGACGGGTCTCCTTTGCATTTCAGTCCTCTACGATGATGGGAATGATGATGGGGAACTGCCTGTCGCGGTAGAACAGTTTGCGCACCGTCTTTTTCACGCCGCGTGCGAGCTCCGAAAGCGAATTTTCGTCGAAGTCCGCACCGTTCACGGCGTCGCGCACGGCGTCCTTGATGTCGCGCTCGATTTCGTCGGTGAGGTTGAATCCGCGCGCGATGACTTCCGCGTCGCCCACGATGACTCCCCTTTCGACATCGACGGAGGCGAGCACGAGCAACATACCGTATTCGGCGAGCGAGCGACGGTCGGATACCACGGAGCCGCCGTCCTCGAGAACCACGCCGTCGACATAGACATTGCCCGCGGGCACATTGGAGTGCTGTTTAATGCTGTTCGCGTTCACGCCGTAGACCTCGCCGAGGTTGGGGATGACGATGTTGTTTTCGCGTATGCCGAGAGAACGCGCGATTTCCGCGTGCTTGAACTGGTGACGGTACTCGCCGTGCACGGGCATGAAGAACTTGGGACGCACGAGCGAGAGCATGATTTTGAGCTCCTCCTCGTAGGCGTGTCCCGAGACATGAACTTCGTTCATCGCCTCGTAAATCACATTCGCGCCCCTCCTGAAGAGGTTGTTGATGACATCGTACACCGATTTTTCGTTGCCGGGAATGGGCGTGGAGGAAAGCACCACCACATCGTCGGGTCCCAGCGACACCTTGTTGAAGTCGCCGCGGCTCATGCGGTTGAGCGCGCTGGACGGCTCACCCTGCGACCCCGTGGCGATGACGACCACCTTTTCGGGGGGCAGCTTGCCCATGCCGTCCGCGATGATACCCTTGGGGATCTGCAGCTCGCCGACGCGGGAAGCCACTTCGACGATGCCCTTCATGCTCCTGCCCGCGAGGATGACCTTTCTGCCGTACTTCTCGGCAAGCCACAGCACCTGCTGCACGCGGTAGTTGGAGGAAGCGAAGCACGCCACGACGATGCGCTTGTCGCGGTTTGCCACGAATATGCTTTCCAGCCCCTGCCCGACAGCCATTTCCGAGGTGGAGGAACCTTTCCTCTCCACATTGGTGGACTCGCCGAGCATGAGGAGCACGCCCTTTGCGCCGATTTCAGCGATGCGCTGGAGGTTGGTCTTTTTGCCGTCGATGGGCGTGTTGTCGATCTTGAAGTCGCCCGTCACGAAGATGACGCCGAGGGGCGTGGTGATGGAGAGCGCGCACGCACCCGCCATGGAGTGGGCGACTTTGATGAACTCCACCTCGAAGCAGCCGAGCTTGATGCGGTCGCCCTCGTTCACCCTGATGAGCTTGGAGCGGGTCTCCCTTTCGGAGAGCTTGCGCTCGAGCATACCGAGGGTGAGCGCGGTGCCGTAGATGGGCACTTTGAGCTCGTCCGCGTAATAGGGAATCGCGCCGATGTGGTCCTCGTGACCGTGGGTGAGCACGATGCCTCTGACCTTGGAGATGTTCTCCTTGATGTAGGTGATGTCGGGGATGATTGCGTCGATGCCGGGGCTGTCCTCGCGCGGAAACTCCACGCCGCAGTCCACGATGATGATGTCGTCGCCGAACTCGAGGGCGGTCATGTTCTTGCCTATCTCGCCGACGCCGCCCAGAAAAATTACTCTAACCGATTTTGCCATGTTTCTCCTTCGATAGCGGGGACTGCCCGTCGCGGGCACCCCGAAATTTCGCACTTTTTCAAATTACACCATATTATAACGAATATCCGCGGATAACGCAAGCGGGATAAACCCACGAAAAATAATTGCGTCGCTTCGTCGAAACCCCCGTCAATTTCTTTACACACCCGCGGGAAATGTTGTATAATCACAAAGTAATATTTCGGCTTTTCGTGCCGACAAGGAGGCTTTATGCGAGTTTACAATTTTTCCGCTGGTCCTAGTATGCTTCCTCTCGAAGTCCTCGAAGAGGCGGGCAGACAAATCACCGATTACATGGGTTCCGGCATGAGCGTCATGGAGCTCAGCCACAGAGGTAAAGTCTACGAGCCCATCCACAACGAATGTATCTCTCTTGTCAGAGAGCTCATGAACATCTCCGACGAATACGATGTTCTTCTCGTCCAGGGCGGCGCGTCCACGCAGTTCGAGGCGGTGCCTCTCAACCTCCTCAAGAAGGGTCGCGCGGACTATGTCGTGACCGGCAACTTCTCCAAAAAGGCTTACAAGGAAGCCATGAAGTACGGCGACATCCGCCTCGTCGCGTCCTCCGAGGAAGCCGGCTACACCTACATCCCCAAGCTCACCCGCGCCGATTTCCGTGACGACATCGATTATGTCCACATCACCGAAAACAACACCATCTTCGGCACGAAATGGAACTACATCCCCGACTGCGGCGCTCCGCTGGTGTCGGATATGTCCTCCTGCATCATGAGCGAGGTCGCCGATGTCAACAAGTACGCGTTGATTTACGCCGGCGCGCAGAAGAACCTCGCCCCCGCAGGCGTCACCCTCGTCATCATCAGGAAGGATTTGCTCGGCGGCGAGATGGCAATCTGCCCCACCATGCTCAAATACTCCACGCAGGCAAAGGACAACAGCCTCTACAACACCCCGCCGTGCTGGGCAATCTACATCATGATGCTCAACTTGCGCTACCTCAAGAAGATGGGCGGCATCGCGGCGATGGAAAAGGTCAACCGCGAAAAGGCGGCGATGCTGTACGACTTCATCGACAACTCCTCCTTCTACCGCAACAAGGTCAACCCCGAGGACCGCTCCATAATGAATGTCCCCTTCGTCACTCCCTCCGCGGAGCTGGACGCGGCGTTCATCAAGGAGGCGGAGGCAAACGGGCTGGTTTCGCTCAAGGGTCACCGTCTTGCGGGCGGCATGCGCGCATCCATCTACAACGCGATGCCCGTCGAAGGCGTCAAGGCGCTCATCGACTTCATGAAGAAATTCGAGCTGGAAAACAAGTGAGGGTATATGGACATTCTCAAACTCAACGCAATTTCCCCCCTTGCGGGTAAAATCCTGAACGGCTACGATGTCGTCGACGAGAGCGCGGCTCCCGTGGGCATACTCGTGCGCAGCGCCAATATGGCGGAATACGACCTGCCCTCCTCCGTGCTTGCGGTTGCGAGAGCAGGCGCAGGCGTCAACAACATCCCCCACGCCGACTACGCGGCAAAGGGTGTTGTGGTCTTCAACACCCCCGGCGCGAACGCGAACGCGGTCAAGGAAATGGTCATCTGCGAGTTCATGCTCGCCGCAAGAAACCTCGTCGAGGGCGCGGCATGGGCAGGCACTCTCAAGGGCGACGATGTCGCAAAACAGGTCGAAAAGGGCAAAAAGGCGTTTGTCGGTCACGAAATCCTCGGCAAGACGCTTGCAATTCTCGGCCTCGGCGCAATAGGCAGAAAGGTCGCAATCGCCGCAGACGCACTCGGCATGAAGGTCAGGGGTTACGACCCTTATCTCTCCGACGCCGCAAAGGCGGAAATCCCCTTCGTCACGGTGTGCGCGACAGCCGAAAAGGCATACGAGGGCGCACAGTTCGTCTCCCTTCATATGCCCGCAACGGCTGAAACCAAGGGCATGATAAACGCCGCCGCAATCGCAAGGATGGCAGACGGCGCGGTGGTGGTCAACGCCGCCCGCGGCGAGCTTGTCGTGGTCGCCGATGTCGTCGCCGCCCTGGAAAGCGGCAAGCTGCACAAATATGTGTGCGACTTCCCCACCGAGGAAATCGTGGGCGTCAAGGGCATCGTCGCAATCCCTCACCTCGGAGCGTCCACGGAGGAAGCCGAGGACAACTGCGCGGTGATGGCGGCAAACGAGCTCAAGGACTACATCGAAAACGGCAACATCGTCAACTCCGTCAACCTGCCCTGCCTGAAAGCCGACCTCAACGCGAAACACCGCGTGGCGGTCATCGCAAAAGAGGGCACCGACCTCGGCACCGACGGGCTTTCCTCGACGGCGAAGGGCTACACCTACAC
>USEV01000032.1 GCA_900553825.1 uncultured Eubacteriales bacterium | reverse complement strand
AACCTGGATTCGCTCCCCGAGTGGAGGCTGGAAAGCGAGTCCGAGCCGCTTGAAGACAGCGGCTATACAATGACATTTTGCACCTACCGCAAGGCGTGAGCCCGAGGTGCGGGACGGAAGAAGGAAAAATGGAGGAATAGAAATCGGCGTCTGCCGCTCCCGAAAAAGAAGCGGCGTCCGCCACCCCCGTAGACGGAAACCCCGTCGGCACCGAATCCCGCCCGTGGGAGCGCGGAGCGAAAATTGCCTGCAAAAAACCCCGCACGGAATGTGCGGGGTTTTTCAGTCGTTTTTTGTATTTCACGCACGGTGCGTTACGCCTTTGCTTCACACGCGGTGTGCCGTGCGTCGTGCGGGCTCAGATGTCCAGCTCCGCAAGGGTGTCGCCCTCAAAGCTCTTGAGGACGATTTTGTCCTCCTCGAGCAGGGCATAGCTCCTCGGCGTGCCGTCGAAGGGCAGCCCCACCGACCCCACGCAGATGTATTTCACGCCGCCTACATCCGTGACCGCGGGCTTGTGGAAGTGCCCGTAGAAGACGATGTCGCCCGCCTTTGCCTTGTTTTCGGGCAGGTCGGGGTTGACCTTGTGTCCGTGAGTGAAAAACACCGTGCGTCCGTTCCATTCCATGGAGAAGTCGCCGATGATGGGGAAGTTGGAAATCATCTCGTCCACTTCGCTGTCGCAGTTGCCGCGTATCACGGTGACGAATGTCATCGCGTCGTTCAGGAGCTTCGCCACCTGCATGGGAGCGTATCCCGCGGGGAACGGGTTGCGCGGACCGTGGTTGTAGGTGTCGCCGAGCAGAATCACCTTTGTCTCGGGGTGCTCGGGCAGAGTGGCGTCAACAATGCGGAAAAATTCTTCGAGGTTGGTTGCCGACCCGTGTATGTCGGATGCAATGAAAATTCTCATCAGTACCTTCTGTCGTCGTCGTAGTCGCGTCCGTAGTCACGGTCCGAGCCGTAGCCGCGTCCGCGGTCGTAATCGTAATCTCTGCGGTCGTAGTCGCGCCGCTCGGGATAGCTGCGGCGCTCGTAGTCGCGGTAACCCCTGTCGTAACGGTCGCGGTCGGCGTTGTAGTTGCGCTCGCGGTCGTAGTCGATGTTCTGCGCGGGGTCGTGACGCATCGCGCGCTTGTCGTATCCGCGCTTTTTGGAAGTGGGCTTGAAAAGCAGCAGCACGATGATGAGCGCGGGGACGGCTATGCCGATGATGAGTATGATGCGCAGCGCATCCGAGGGCTCGCCGCCCGTGAGATTGTCGTCGGAGGAGGTTTCGGGGTTGACAAGCTCCTCCCTCTCCGCCGCGGCGAGCGCCTGCCAGCCGACGGTGAAGGGCATGAACGCCTCCGCCTCCGCCGTGCCGAACAGCGTGTCGCCCTCATGAGTCGCGGCAAATGTCACGCGCGTGCGCTCCTGATTGGCATAGCCGACAAATGCGAATGTGTAACCGTCCTCCGCTGTCACGGTGGTGGCGTTGACCAGCGTGACCGTCGCGCCCTCGGCAAGTGCGAGAGGTGCGGACGGCACTTCGGAGGATTCGAACCCCTCGGGCAGGGTGGCGCTTGCCGTCACGCCTTCGGGGAGGTTTTCGATGTAATAGTAGCCGCTGTTGAAATCGTCCAACAGATAAGAGCCCGCAACGGTGTGAACCCTGTAGCAGTAGCTTGAGGTGAGATAAAATTCCGAGCCGCTGTCGTTTTGAGCAAGCACCGAGGACGGCACCGCCGATTCGTTTGCTGCAAGAGTTGCGGCATCGGGGCGGATGTAGATGTAAAGCTCCGTTCCCGCGGCTTCCGCGACGCCGTGGGCAGAAGTCTGCGTCAAAGAGCACGCCGCAAGGCAAGCGGCGCACACCATAATCACGGCGACGAGGACGAAAAACTTTTTCATAGCCATATTTTACTATAATTATAGACAAAAAGAAAGCCTTTAAGCACAAAAAATACCAAAGCCGCCTTTGTACCCGTCGACGGGGAGGGCGGTTTTTTCGTAGCAGCGGGGGAAATGCGCCCCGAGAGGGGGCGTTCGGGAGCGGGCGAAAAGATTTCCGACCGTCGTGACACATACTTTTGCATTTTCGATGAAAGCGTGTTTAGCATTTGGGCATGGACGAGAGGGAAACCGTTTTGAAGATTCTCGCGATAGAGCGGGAGCTTTCCGCGCGCAGTCGCGAGCCGCTCGCGTCGTACAACCGCGACAAGGTCCACCTCAAGCAGATGGCATTCCACCGTGCGGCGTTCAGGAACCGCTGGGTGTTCGGCGGCAACCGCTCGGGCAAGACGGAGTGCGGAGCAGTGGAGGCGGTCTGGCTTGCGCTCGGCGAACACCCCTACAAGCAGAACCGCGACGGGGTGCAGGGGTGGGTGGTCAGCCTCACGAGGCAGGTGCAACGCGATGTCGCGCAGGCAAAGGTGCTGCGGTATCTCCCGCCGCGCAGGGTTGAGGAAATCGTCATGGAGAGCGGCAGGAAGGGCTCGCCCGAATACGGCATCATCGACCACATCGCGGTGCGCAACGCCTTTGGCGGCATATCAAGAATCGGCTTCAAGTCCTGCGACCAGGGGAGGGAGAAATTTCAGGGCACATCGCTGGATTTCGTGTGGTTCGACGAGGAGCCGCCGCAGGACATCTACGAGGAGTGCAGGATGCGCGTCTTTGACCGCGCGGGCTGGATTTTCGGCACCATGACCCCGCTCAAGGGGCTGACCTGGGTGTACGACGAGATAGAGCTCAACGCGCGCGCCGACCCGGAGGTGTGGTGCGAGCACATGGAGTGGAACGACAACCCCTATCTTGACCCGCGGGAAGTCGCGCACATGCAGAGCCTGCTTTCCGACGAGCAACAGCAGTCGCGCAGGTTCGGGCACTTTTTCACGGGGGAGGGGCTCGTCTATCCGGAGTTCGACCCGTCGCGCCATGTCATCGAGCCGTTCGATGTGCCCGCGGAGTGGCAGGCGGCAATCTCAATCGACCCGGGGCTCACCAACCCCACGAGCTGTCACTTCTACGCGGTGGACTTCGACGGCGTGATTTATGTCGTCGGCGAGCACTACGAGCGCGGGCGCGATGTGGATTATCACGCGGAAAAGATATTCGCACTTGCCGACAAACTGGGGTGGCGGCGGGACTTTTCGGGGAGGCTGCGCGCCTTGATCGACAGCGCGGCCTCACAGAGGACGCTGGCGTCGGAACGCAGCGTCGCGGAGCTGTTCGCCGAGAGGGGGATTTCGGTGAATACGCGCGTAAACAAAGATTTATACAGCGGGATTCAGCGTGTAAAGTCCTTGTTTCAGCAAAATCCGCCGAGGATTTACATTTTCAAAACCTGTGTAAACCTCATTCGGGAATTGAAGGGATACTGGTGGGGGGACGACGACAGACCGAGAAAGGCGGACGACCACGCTCTCGACGAGCTGCGATATTTCGTCATGACGCGGCCTCAGCCGTCGCTCCCTTCCGTGCCCGAAAAGACGGTCATCCAGCGCGACAAGGACAGCCTTGCCCGCGCCGTCAGAAGGGAGGGTATATGGACGAAGAAATTTTGAAGACCCTGCTCAAAAAGGCGACGGGCTATTGTCGCGACGAGGTGCAGGAGGAGTACTCCGTGGGCGAGGACGGGGAGGCGGTGCTGGTGCGGCGCAAGGTCACGAAGAAGTACTATCCCCCCGATTCCGCCGCCCTCAAGACCTACCTCGAGCTCTCGAAGGGCGAAGGGGACACGGCAAGGATGTCCGACGAGGAACTTGCCGCCGAAAAAAAGAGGCTCATCGGCGAGCTCGCGCTCGCCGAGCGCAAAAATCCGAAGGGCGGCGCTTCCGCGCCGCGTCGGAAAACCAACACCAAACCCAAAGGAGAACAAGATGTCGAAAAGTGAAAAGGAAATCGTCACCGCCGTCCTCGAGGACTTCAAGAAGAGGCAGGAGGCGCGGCGACCCGTCGAGTTGAATTGGCGCCTGAACATGAATTTTGTCATCGGCAACCAATTCGCCGAAATCAGCCCGCGCGGCGATGTCGAGGAGTTCGGCAAGGAGTACTTCTGGCAATGCCGCGAGGTGTACAACCATGTCGCGCCCATCATCGAAACGCGTCTTTCCAAGCTCGCCCGCGTCAAGGCGCAGGTCAGCGTGCGCCCCTCCACTGCGGACGACGCCGACGCCGCCTCCGCCACCATCGCCACCAAGCTCATAAGCGCGGTCACCGCCGAAAACGAGTTCACCACGCTCATGAGCGAGGCAAACGCGTGGAGCGAGGTCACGGGGTGCGCTTTCTACAAGGTGAGCTGGGACACGGAAAAGGGCATGGCGCTGGACGCCTCCGGCACTCTCAAGGAGGGCGATGTGCGCATCACCGTGTGTCCGCCATTTGAGATTTTCCCCGAAAACATCGCCATCACGGACATCGACTCGCAACCCTCCGTAATGCAGGTCAAGGTCATGGGCGTCGAGGAGGTCTACCGCAACTGGAACAAGCGCGTGGAGGGCACGACGCTCAATGTGTTCACTTTCGAGAACGCGGATGTGACGGGCGGCTTCGGCTATCGCTCCACGGCGGCGGGAATAGGCACCGAGAAGCGCGACGACGCGGTGGTGGTCATCGAGCTCTATCAGCTGCCCACCGACGACTATCCCGAGGGCAGGCTCGTCATCGTGGCGGGCGAGACGCTCGTGCACGACGGACCCTTGCCCTACATCAACGCGGGCGACGGGAAGAGGGGTTACCCCTTTTCCAAACAGGTGTGCCTGGAAGCCCTCGGCAACTTTTTCGGCGCGTCGGTGACGGAGCGCATCATACCCGTACAGCGCGCCTACAACGCGGTCAAGAACCGCAAACACGAGTTCATGAACCGCATCGCCCTCGGGGTGCTCGCCGTGGAGGACGGCAGCGTCGACACCGACGCCCTCGAGGAAGAGGGGCTTCCTCCGGGGAAAATCCTCGTCTACAGGCAGGGCAGTCCCATACCCGTGATGCTCAATGCGGGTCAGGTGCCCACCGAGTTCAGCCGCGAGGAGGAAAAGCTCCTGAACGAATTTGTGATGATAAGCGGCGTGAGCGAGGTGACGACATATTCACAGGTGCCGTCGAATGTCAGCTCGGGCACGGCGATATCGCTGCTGCTCGAACAGGACGACGCGAGGATATCCATCACGGCGGACAGCCTGCGCGCCGCGGTCCGCAGAATCGGCAGGCAAATCATCAGGCTTTACAAACAGTTCGCCGCCGCGCCCCGTCTCAAGCGCATAGCGGGCGAAAACGGCGATGTCGAGGTGTTGCGTTTCAGCGCGAGCGACCTGAGCTCCGAGGATGTGGTGTTCGACACCGTCAACGAAATCGAGGATTCGCTCTCCGCCCGCAGGGCAATGGTGTACGACCTCCTGAAGCTGGGGCTGTTCTCGGACGAGAACGGCGCACTAAGCGCGCGCAACAAGTCAAAGGTGCTGGAAGTGCTCGGCTTCGGCAACTGGGAGGACACCCGCGACGCGGACGAGGCGCACCTCGCAAAGGCAATGCGCGAGAACATCGAGCTCGAACACCGCGACATAGTGCCGGATGTTCTGGACAATCACGCTCTGCACATCGAGGAGCACACAAAACTCTGCGTATCGGCGCGCTGCGTCAAGGACAGGGCGTTCCACGACAGGGTGAGCGCGCACATCGGCAAACACAACGAGCTCGCGTCCCTCGCCGCAGGCGTGGCGGAAGTGCAGAAACAGTTTGGAGGTGAAGAGAGTGAAAACGCGTGAAGACGAGCTGAAGGACAGACCCGCAACCGAAAAAGGGGTGTTTGAAGCCCCCGAGGAAAAGTCCGACGCGGAGCGCAAGGACGCGGAGGGGAGGGCGGCAAAGAGTGCCGCAAAGTCCGCCCCTGTGGGGAAGGGAGAGGGCGACAGCCCGAAAAAGCCCGCGGGCGGCGGCGCCGACGGGGAGAAGGCGGGCGCGAAAGGGCGCTCCGCCGCCCCCGACGGAGCGGACGGCAACAAGGCGGAAGCCGAAAACAACGACGACAAAAAGGGGTGCACCCTCGGGAAGTTCAGAAACCCCGAGGAACTGCTGCGCGCGTACGGCGAGCTGGAAAGGGAATTCACAAGGCGTTCCCAGAAGCTCGCCGAGGCGGAGAGGGCGCTCAAGGAGAGGGAAGCTCCGTTCGACCCGAGCGTGGGAGAGTGGAAGGAGGAGGTGGACAAGTTTTTTGCAAATACCCCCGCCGCCAAACCTTTCGCCTCGGACATCGCCAGGGAGATTGTGAAGAACCCCGAGCTCAAGGGCGACCGCAACTGTCTTTACAACGCGTTGGTGAGGGTGCTGGCTTCGCGCTTCCGCACCCCCGAGCAGATGGTTTCCGACGGAGAATTTCTGAAGAAATATGTGTTGGAATCCCCCGCCGTAAAGGAGGCGGTGGTGGAGAGTTATCTCCAGGGATTGCGCGACGGCAGACCCCCTGCGGTAATGGGACGGGGCGGGCAACCCACCGTCACACCGAAGAGGGTGGTGAAGAGCATTTCCGAGGCGGGCGCGCTCTTTTTGAAAGATACCGAAAAGGAGTAAAACATGGTCACACTTTCTAATGCGGATAAAGCGCTGAAGACATTTTATCTCGGCGTTTTGGCAGATCAACTCAATGTCGGCGTCAATCCGCTGCTCGCAAAGATAGGGCAGACGGGTGCGGATGTCTGGGGCAAAGAGGTCAGAAAACTCGCCCCCTACGGCATCAACGGCGGCATAGGCTCGGGCGGCGAAACCGATTCGCTCCCCGCAAGCGGCGGCAACAACTATGTGCAGTTCACGCTCACTCTCAAGAACCTCTTCGGCAAGATCGAGATTTCCGACAAGGCGGTGAGGGCGTCCCGCAACAGCGCGGGCGCGTTCCTCAACCTGCTCAACGCCGAAATGGACGGGCTGCTCAAGGCAAGCAAATTCAACTTCGGCCGTATGCTCTACGGCGACGGCAGCGGGCTCATCGCCACCACAGTCGAGAACACGGCGTCCTCCAACGACACCGTCACCGTGGACAGCGTGCGTGCGCTCATGGAGGGCATGACCGTCGATGTCTACAACGCGTCCGACGCAAAGGACAACACCCTTTCCGGCGCGCGTATCGTCGCCATCGACCGCGACACCCTCAATGTCAGGCTGTCCGTCAGCGCCTCCGCCAAAATCGGCGCGGGCTACAAGCTCTATGTCCAGGGCTCCAAGGGCAACGAAATCACGGGGTTGGAGGCAATCTTCGGCAACACCTCCACAATCTACGGGCTCACACGCAGCGAGTACAGCTTCCTCAAGCCCTATGTCAAGAATGTTTCGGGCAAGGTCACTCCCGGGGCGATTCAGTCCGCAATCGATGTCATCGAGGAAGTGGCGGGCGGCACGGTGGACTTCATCGTGTCCTCGTTCGACGCCAGAAGGCAGTATGTGGATTTTCTCGCCGCAAACCGCACCAACCTCGACTACATGACCCTCGACGGCGGCTACAAGGCTCTGTCCTATGCGGGCGTCCCCTTCGTCGCCGACAGGTTCGTCGCGCCCGGCACGGTGTATCTGCTCAACTCCGAGGACTTCAAACTCCACCAGCTCTGCGACTGGAGATGGCTGGAAGGGGAGAGCGGAAGCGTGCTTCATCAGATTCCCGGCAAGGCGTCCTACAGCGCCACCCTCGTCAAGTACGCCGACCTGCTTTGCGCGCGTCCCATGGGACAGGCA
>USEV01000031.1 GCA_900553825.1 uncultured Eubacteriales bacterium | reverse complement strand
TTATCGTCGGCAGCGTCAGATGTGTATAAGAGACAGGAAATACGCGTCGGAGAGGAGACATACATCCTCGCTGACGCGCTCATCTCCAGCCTGTTCAAAGAGGGCGAATACGAGAAGCTCTCCGTCAAAAAGGGCAAGGATTACGAATACACCGAGTACGAGCCGCTGTTCGACTACGACACCGGCGCAAAGGAAAAGGCGTGGTATGTCACCTGTGACGGGTATGTCACTCTCACGGACGGCACGGGCGTCGTGCACATCGCGCCCGCGTTCGGCGAGGACGACAGCAATGTCGGCAAGCGCTACGGTCTGCCTTTCGTGCAGATGGTGGACACGCGCGGCCGTTTCGTCGAGGCGGCATACGACCTCAAGGATGTCTTTGCTAAGGACGCCGATAAGCTCATCATTGAAAAGCTCGCAAAAGAGGGCAAGCTGTTCAAGGAGCTGATGTTCACTCACAGCTATCCCTTCTGCTGGCGTTGCGACACCCCGTTGCTTTACTACGCCCGCAGCTCCTGGTTCATCAAGGTGACGGCGGTCAAGGACGCGCTTCTGAAATCCAACGCCTCGGTGAACTGGATGCCTCCCTCAATCGGCACGGGCAGGATGGGCAACTTCCTCGAGAATGTCATCGACTGGGGCATTTCCCGCGAGAGATACTGGGGAACTCCGCTTCCCATCTGGGTGTGCGACAAGTGCGGCAAGACGCATGTCGTCGGCTCGCGCGAGGAGCTTCGCAGGCTCGGCGGGCTCGACCACGACATCGAGCTGCACCGTCCCTACATCGACGAAGTGACCTTCAAGTGCGAGTGCGGCGGCGAAATGCACCGCACGCCCGAGGTGCTGGACTGCTGGTACGACAGCGGTTCGATGCCCTTTGCACAGTGGCACTATCCCTTCGAGAACAAGGAAATCTTCGAAAAGACTTTCCCCGCGGACTTCATCTCCGAGGCTGTTGACCAGACGAGAGGGTGGTTCTACACCCTGCTTGCCGTGTCCACGACGCTCTTCGGCAAGTCGCCTTTCAAGAACTGCATCGTCCTTGGCCATGTCAACGACAAGGACGGCATCAAGATGAGCAAGCACAAGGGCAATGTCGTTGAGCCGTTCACCGTCCTCGACAAACAGGGCGCAGATGCCACGAGGTGGTATTTCTACACCTCTTCCGCACCGTGGTTGCCCTCGCGTTTTTCGGCGGAGAATGTCAGCGAAGCTCAACGCAAGTTCATGGGCACGCTGTGGAACACCTACGCGTTCTTCGTGCTGTATGCCGAAATCGACAAGTTCAATCCCGCGGAGCACAAGCTCGACAAGAGCAAGCTCACCGTCATGGACAGGTGGATTCTGAGCGGGCTCAACTCTCTCATCAAGGTTGTTGACGACGGGCTCAACGAATACAAAATCACGGAAACGGCGCGCGCAATCGGCGCGTATGTGGACGAGCTTTCCAACTGGTATGTCCGCCGCTCCCGCGAGCGTTTCTGGGGCAGTGACATGACGGACTCCAAGGAGGCCGCATACACGACCCTCTACACCGTGCTCTCCACGCTCTCCAAGGTGATTGCGCCCTATGTGCCTTTCATGGCGGAGAATATGTACCGCAACCTCGTCACGCCCTTCTTCGCCGACGCGCCGGAGAGCGTGCACCTCACCGATTTCCCCGTCGCGGACGAGAGTTTCATCGACCCCGAGCTCGAAGCGGGCATGGAAGATGTCCTCGCGGTGGTCATGCTGGGCAGGGCGGCGAGAAACTTCGCCTCCATCAAAAACCGTCAGCCCCTCCGCAGGCTCATATACAGCGGCAGAAAGACGGTGCTGAACGACGAGCTCATCGACCTCATCAAGGACGAGCTCAATGTCAAGAATGTGGAGGTTTCGGACGACAGTTCCAAGCTCATCGGCTATGAGCTCAAGCCCCAGCTCAAGACCCTCGGACCGCGCTACGGAGCGTTGCTCGGCAAGATAAGGCAGCTGCTCAACGACCGCGCGGACGAAATCGTCGCCGCAGTCAGGGGAGGCGGCACCTTCACCGCCAAAATCGACGGCAGACAGGTTGAGCTCAAGGAGGAAGACCTGCTCATCTCCGTCAAGAGCAAGGAGGGCTTCTCCTCCGAATCCGACGGCGAAACGACGGTTGCCCTCGACACCACTCTGGACGACGAGCTCCTCTTCGAGGGCGTCGAGCGCGAGATCGTGAGCAAGGTTCAGACCATGCGCAAGGAAGCGGGCTTCGAGGTCACCGACCACATCGAGATAGGTTATGTCGCGGAAGGGCTTGCGGAAAAGGTCCTGAAGAAGGGCGACTTCGTGAAAGATGTGCTTTGCGACAAGCTCAGCGAAAAGCCCGACGGCTTTGTCAAGGAGCTCGACATCAACGGCGACAAGGTGACTCTCTCGGTCAAGAAGATACGGAAATGAGAATTGCCGAAGGCTGGAAAGACTATTCCGTCATCGCAACGGGCGACGGCGAAAAGCTGGAGAGGTGGGGGAGTTTCGTGCTCCTCCGTCCCGACCCGCAGGTCATCTGGCGCGCAAAGACTCCTTTGCGCTCGGCAAAAGACATCGACGCAATCTACGAGCGCAGTTCCACGGGCGGCGGAAAGTGGGTGTTCAACCGTCCGCTCCCCGAGGAGTTCACCATCGGTTGGAATAGCCTGCGTTTTCGCCTCAAGCTCATGGGCTTCAAGCACACGGGTCTGTTCCCGGAACAGGCGGTCAACTGGGAGCGCATGGCAAAGCTCGTGAAGGGCGCGGGCAGGGAAGTCAGCGTGCTCAACCTCTTTGCCTATACGGGCGCGGCGTCCGTCGCGTGCGCGGCGGCAGGGGCGAAGGTCTGTCATGTAGACGGAGCCAAAGCCATGGTGGAACGCGCCGGCGAGAACGCGGCACTCTCCGGGGTCAACCCGGGGAATATGCGTTACATAGTCGACGACTGCTTCAAGTTCGTCAAAAGGGAATTGCGACGCGGGCACCGCTATGACGCCGTCATCCTCGACCCTCCGAGCTTCGGCAGGGGTCCGAACGGCGAAAAGTGGAAGCTCGAAGAGGGGATAAGCGACCTTGCCGACCTCGTCGGAGAGGTGCTGTCCGACAACCCGTTGTTCGTGTGCCTGAACTCCTATACAACGGGATTGCAGCCCACGGTGATGGCAAACATACTCCGCCTCGCCCTCCCCGAAAACGCTGAAATCGACGCGGACGAAATCGGGCTTGCGACGGAAGAAGGGCTTGTCCTGCCGCAGGGTTGCACGGCGTTTGCGACTTTCGGCGAAAGGAAATAAATGCACGAAACGGCAGTTTAACACACCGAATCGGAAGATAAAGTGCTTATGAATTACAAAGACTTGAAAATCCTTTACGAGGACAATCACATCATCGTCGTGGTCAAACCCTACGGCGTCCCCGTGCAGGCGGACGCGTCGGGCGACCCCGATATGCTGAGTATGCTGAAAGAGTACCTCGTGGAAAAATACTCGAAACCGGGTGAGGCGTATCTCGGGCTCGTACACAGGCTCGACCGCCCCACGGGTGGCGTCATGGTGTTTGCAAAGACATCCAAGGCAGCCGCGCGTCTTTCCGAGGCAATACGGGACGGCGAGGTGGAAAAGAAGTATCTCACCGTCGTCGAAGGCGCGCCCCGCTTCAAGGCGGACAAGCTCCGTTGCTGGCTCAAGAAGTTCCCCGCGGAGAATGTCGTCAAGATGGTCCCCGAGCTCACCGAGGGCGCAAAGTACGCGGAGCTCGACTACAAGCTCCTCGCGCACGACAAGGTCAACGATCTTAGCCTGCTCATGGTCAATCTCGTCACGGGCAGGGGACATCAGATCAGGGTTCAGATGGCGGCAAACGGCACACCCATCCTCGGCGACGCCCGTTACGGGCGCGGCGAAAGGCTAAAGCTCCCGCTATGCTTGTGGGCAACCGAGCTCAGGTTCGCCCACCCCGTCGGAGGCAAAGTCATGGATTTCAGGGTGTATCCGCCCGATACGATGCCGTGGAAACTGTTTGACATCGAGCAGTACCTCGGTCTGAACATCAAAAACAGCTAAGGAGTAATATGCAGACAATAGAAAAAACTTTGGGGCAGATCATCAACGGTCTCGCCCACGACATACCGGACAGAACCGCGGTGGAATATACCACCAGGAAATACAAGCGCACTTGGGAAGAGTTCGACCGCGACACCGACCTCGTCGCGCGCGGCTTCATGTCGCTCGGCGTCCAGAAGGGCGACAAGGTCGCAATCTGGGCAACGAACATTCCCGAATGGCTGCTCACCTGCTTCGGTGCGGCGAAGTGCGGGGCAATCCTCGTCACCGTCAACACCAACTACAAGATTTTCGAGCTCGAATACCTGCTCACCCAGTCCGACACCAAGGTGCTCGTCATGATGGGCGGGTTCAAGGACAGCAACTATGTCAACATCGTCAACGAGCTCGTGCCCGAGATCAAGGACGCAACGGACGGCAAGATTTCGCACCCCGCGCTTCCTTTCCTCGAAAGAATCATCTTTGCGGACGGCGTCACGCCCAACGGCTACATGGGCTTCGACAAGCTCATGAAGCTCGGCGAGGAGTTCCCCGAGGAGGAGCTCCGCGCGCGCGAAGCGACGCTCGACTGCCACGATGTCATAAATATGCAATATACATCCGGCACGACGGGCTTCCCCAAGGGCGTCATGCTCACACACTACAACATCGTCAACAACGGGAAGACCATCGGCGACGGCATGGCGTTCACCCGCGACGACAAGCTGTGCATCGTGGTGCCTTTCTTCCACTGCTTCGGGCTTGTGCTCGCGACGATGGCGTGCATCACGCACGGCACGACCATGGTGCCCGTCGAGGCGTACAGTCCCGTCCCCGTCATGAACGCAATCAGCACCGCAAAGTGCACGGCGGTTCACGGCGTGCCCACGATGTTCATCGGCATGCTCGAACATCCGCAATTTGCCAACTTCGACTTTTCCTCGCTCCGCACGGGAATCATGGCGGGCTCGCCCTGTCCCATCGAAGTCATGAAAAAGGTCGTCGAAAAGATGAATATGCGCGACATCGTCATCGTCTTCGGACAGACGGAAGCCTCGCCCGGCTGCACCATGACCACCACCACCGATTCTCTCGAAAAGAGGGTGGCGACGGTCGGACGCGCGTTCCCCGGCGTGGAGTGCAAAATCGTCGACCCCGAGACCAACGAGGAAGTCCCCGTCGGCACTCCCGGCGAGTTCCTCGCGCGCGGGTATAACATTATGAAGGGTTACTACAAGATGCCCGAGGCGACAAAGCAGGCAATCGACGAGAACGGTTGGCTGCACACCGGTGACCTCTGCACCGTGGACGAGGAGGGATACTACAAAGTCGTCGGCAGAATCAAGGACATGATTATCCGCGGCGGCGAGAACATCTATCCCAAGGAGCTCGAGGAATTCCTCTACACCTGCGACAAGATAAGCGATGTCCAGGTCATCGGCGTTCCCAGCAAGCAGTACGGCGAGGAAATCATGGCTTGCATCATCCTCAAAAAGGGCGAGACCATGACGGAACAGGAGGTCAAGGACCTCGTCAAATCGCACATGGCGAGGCACAAGGTGCCGAGCTATGTCCGCTTCATGGACGCGTTCCCCGTGACCGCAAGCGGCAAGATTCAGAAGTTCAAACTGCGCGAAGAGGCAATCGAAATCCTCAAGCTGCAAGACGCGGCAAACATCGAGACCGCATAAGGAGGCTGATTATGTTAAAGACTTGCTTTTCGACAATAGGTTGTCCGGATTGGAGATTCGGCGACATAGTGTCCGCCGCAAAGGACCTCGGTTACTCCGCAATCGAAATCCGCGGTATAGAAGGGGAGATTTACGCCCCCGCAATCAAGGAACTCACCGAGGATTACGCCAAAACGCGCGATTTGCTCGACCGCACGGGGATAAAAATCGCCATGCTCACCTCAGGTGCGGCGCTTGCCGACCACTCCGCAAAGGGCAAGAGCGTCGACGAAGCCAAGGCATACATCGACCTCGCGGCTCGTACGGGTGCTGAATTCGTCAGAGTCATGTCCACCGACAAGCCCTACTTCGACGGCGGCGACGAGGACCTTTGCAAGAAACAGTACGAGGAAGTCGTGCGTTACGCACAGGGAAGCGGCGTGACTCCGCTCATCGAAACCAACGGACTTTTCGTGGACACCGGGCGTCTTGCCCGTTTCCTCGACGAAGTCGGCGGCGGCGGTGCTCTGTGGGATGTCCATCACCCCTACCGTTTCAACGACGAAAAAATCGAGGATACGGTCAAAAACCTCGGCAGCAAAATCCGCTACATCCACCTGAAAGACAGCGTCGTCGAGAAGGGCAAGGTTGCCTACCGCATGATGGGCTACGGCGATGTGCCGGTGAAAGAGGCAATCTCGACGCTCATCGCGGACGGTTACGACGGCTACTACACCTTCGAGTGGGTCAAACGCTGGAACAAGGAGCTCGAAGACGCGGGAATCGTCTTTGCGCATTACGCCTATTACATGAAACGCTTTGCGTGAACGGCGCAGAACATTTGGCGAACGGTAAAGGACACGCCCCCGCAATGCGGGGGCTTTCTTTTGCCGTGCTCGGGGCGGGGAGGGGAGCTCAGCCGCGATGCACGCAACCTGCGTGTCCGACATTTCGGAGCGTAAAGTCGCCGTTCGGGGCAAAACCCGCTGTCTGACGCCGAAAAACGCCCGTTTCGGCGACGACGCGACCGTTATGCCGTTGTGCGACGCGACGATTATAACGCGACTGTTATGTAACTCAACGCGTGCCGTCCGCGACGGTGAAGCGCTCGCATTCCAGCCGCGTGCAGACCGCTTTCAACGCGGGGTCGGAGGCGTATTCGCGCATGAATGTCTTTTCATCCAGTCCCAGCGATTCCAGAAGCCTGCAAAAACTTTCGCGCGCCCTGTCGAACCTCCTGAAAGCGGTGCGCAGGGATATGTCCTCGGCAAGCGCTATCTCCTGAAAGGTGATTCCGTCAAGAAAGCGCATGACGAGGACGCGTTTTTCGCGCTCGGGCAGGGCGTCAAGGGCGGCGTTGGCGAGCCGTTCGAGCATGAGCAAGCGGTGTTTTCGCGCATTTATTTCAATCATTTCTTCATACAGTGTGAGTGTGGAAACGCCGCTTTTGAGGTGTACGCTGCCGAAACCGCTGTCCAGCCGCGTTTTGAAAGCAATATCGTACGCTTTGAGCAATTTTGACAATGCCGAAAGCGCAACAAGCACCATGTTGCACCAATTCCGTGTCATTCAATTCCTCCGTGGAAAAAAAATTCCCTCCGTGGAAAGAATAGTTACGACCGGTGTCGCAAGTCAATGTTTTGTGTCAAAAAAGCGTGAAAAAAATATGTGAAAACATCAGGCACAGCAAAAAAGCCGCACAGGATTGTACGGCTTTTCGTATCAGCACCGTGCCGAAACCCATGCCGCACCTGCCGAGGAAGGTCAGCGTCTGCGCTATCACGGATAGCCCGCCGAAGGATACCGTTCCGCAAGCGCACGCGAGCGCCAGCGGCAGGTTGCCTATCTCCTTCGACATCATGCTCCCGCGCGTCATCTCGACAAGCCCCGTGAGGAGCGCGCGGAGAACGGAGGAAACCTCGCCGTTCGGGATTGCGGCAATCAGGTCGCCTATTCCCGTGAGTGCGAGGGCGTCTATGAGCATGTTAGCGAGCACTATGTACCCTCCGACGGCAAGCATCGACAGGGTGGAGGAGGATATGCTCTCCGCGAGCAGGTTGTCGGCGTCGGTGGCGAGGGGCCGCGCTTCGGTGCG
>USEV01000030.1 GCA_900553825.1 uncultured Eubacteriales bacterium | reverse complement strand
GTCTCGTGGGCTCGGAGATGTGTATAAGAGACAGGTCATGAGTATGGGCGACGGACGGGAGATTTCGTAGACATCCACCCTCATGTTCGGGGTGAGATAACCGTTGTCGCGGAGCGCGTTATACACATTCTCGGTAAGGCGGTACTTGACATCCCAGTAGTCCTCCGGGGCGGCAAACGCCCTGAGTTGCAGAAGTATGCCGTTGGAATCCTGCCCGCTCATGACAAAGCTGAAGTCGCGCTCGCTGCTCATGCGCGCCTCCGCCTTTGCTACCTTGGTGACTATGGCGCGGACATCCGCGATGTCGCTGCCCTTGTCCACGGTGACATCGACGATGAGCCTGCGGTGCGTGCAGCCCTCGTAGTTGATGATGGGGTTGTTGACCGCGGCGGAGTTGGGGACGATGATGACGGTGTTGTCGTCGGTGAGAAGGGAGGTGTTGAAGAGACTGATTTTGGAGATTCTGCCCTCCTCTCCCGCGAGCTCGACATAGTCGTTTTTCTTGAAGGGCTTGTTGAAGATTATCATTATGCCGCTTGCGATGTTGCCGAGGCTGTCCTTGAGGGCGAGACCGATGGCGACGCCGCAGGTGCCGACGACGGCGATGATGGAAGCGGTGTTGATGCCCATCGTGGCGAGCGAGGTGATGATGACCACGATGACGAGCACGGAATAAACGAGCGACACGATGAAGTTGACCATCGCCTCGTCGCGTTTGGTGCGCTTCAGGATTTTACGCAACACAATCTGGAACAGCTTGACGAGGACGAGCCCCACGACAAGGATGATGAAACCGTAAAGGATGTTCCAGCCGGCGTTTTTGAAAAAATCGACTATCTGGGATATGAAATCGTCCATAAACCTCTCCTCTCACGGCTTATTATACCACAGACCGCCCGAAAATCAACTCTCGCGCGCGGATGAGCGCTCCGCGTATTGCAAAACGGGGGGCGGTGTGATAAAATCGTCTGGAAGGAGCGCACGCTCCTCGGAGGGTTTTATGCAGGAAAAAGCCGCGGCGCACGCCGACGAAACACCCCGTCCCGCGCCTGCAAACGAAACGCCCGCGGAAGCGACCCGCGAAAGGGCTCCGCAAGGCGAATCGTCTGCGGGCATTTTGACGCGCTCGAAGAGCGTGCCGTGCATAGTCTGGCTCGCAATCTGTTGCGCGCTCGTCGCCGTCATGCTCGCGTCGGGGTTCAACTTTTTCCCGCTCGTCGCGCTTGCGCTGGCGATGATAACGGCACTCGTCCTTCTGGTGCTCACCCTGTGCAACCGCCCGATCAACCTCTTTCTGTGGTGCGCGTTTTCCGTAATCTATGCGGGTCTTTTCCTCTACTTCCTCATCTGGGGCGCGGACGCTTTCGGCAAAAGACTGTGGTGGAACCTGGTGCTTGTCGCCTGCCCCGCTCTGCTTGCGACCGCCCTCCTGCTCCTCGGGCGCGCCTTCGGCGGCAGGACGCTGAAAATCCTCTCCGTGCTCACCCTCGCGCTCATGATAGCGACATCCGGCGTCTACGCCCTCTTCATGAACCTGCGCGCCCGTCCCGTGGTGGACAGGCTGTGGGAGGGGCACGACGAATATCTCTCCTCGGTGTCCGCGGCAAAGCGCGTCGCGTCGCCCAATGTGCTCGTCATACTCATGGACGACATGGGCTACGCCGACATCTCCGCTTTCAGCTATCTCACGGGCGGGATGCCCACCATCTCCACCCCCAACATCGATTCCATCGCCGCAAACGGCGTGATGATGGAAAATTTCTATGCCGCGTCGCCGGTGTGTTCTCCCTCCAGGTTCTCCCTGCTCACGGGCAGATACTCCTCGCGCGGGTATCTCGACAATGTCGTCTTCCCCACCACGGTGGAATCCACCCCCTGGTCGCCCACGCACTTTGTCAACCCCTACCAGTTCCTCTTCAATGTCGACGGGCTCCTGGGCGACGAAATCACGGTGGCGGAGGTCCTGCAGGCGGCGGGTTACGACACCGCGTGCATAGGCAAGTGGAACCTCGGCGACTACGGTGAATATCTCCCCACCGAACAGGGCTTCGACTACTTCTACGGGAGCTACTATGTCAACGACATGACCCCGTACAACTGGGTGCGCGACACAGGCGCGGGACACCCCGACGGAGCGACGCACGAGGAAGTGCGCTCGCACGCGGACAACCTCGACCAATCCGAAACCACCCGCCTGCTCACCGACGAGCTCATGAGCTTCGTGTCGTCGGCGGCGGAGAGCGGCACGCCGTTTTTTGCCTATTACGCGACGCCGTGGCCGCACTACCCCATATTCTCCGACAACAACGGCGGCGGCAAGGGCGACACCTCCGACGACAGCTACATCGACTGCATAGAGGAATTCGACCGCTATCTCGGCGTCGTGCTTGACCATCTGAAATCCACCCCCGACACGGTGCACGGAGGCACGCTCTACAACAACACGCTCGTGGTGTTCACCTCGGACAACGGTCCGGGCAGAGAGGGTGCGACTGGGGCGCTCCGCGGGCGCAAGGGCACGACATTCGAAGGCGGAATGAAAGTGCCTCTCATCGCAAGCTATCCCGCGGGCGATGTGGGAGCGACGCCCGACTCGACGCTCGACATCGCCTATTCCGACGGCACGGCGGTCAGCCTGCCCACCACGCGGATTGAGAATTCGTCCATGATGTTCGACCTCTTCACCACCGTGCTCTCCGTGTGCGGCATACGCGACGGGAACGGCGTTTTCCTGCCCGACGACAGAATCATAGACGGCAAGGACCTCAACCCTCTCTGGACGGGCGCGAGCACGGAGGATGTGCATGACGAGCTCATCTATCTTAAGGGCGGCAGGGCTCTTGCCGTGCAGGTGACGGGCGTGGAATTGCCCGACGGCACGGTGAGCGACTTCAAGTACTACGACGATGTGCAATCCGAAAACACGGCGTTTTTCAACCAGCGTTACCGCAACTACCTCTTCGACCTGAACGCCGACCCGATTGAGGCGTACAATGTGTCCATGGTGTACCCGGACATCGCAAAGACCCTTTCGGAGCGGCTGGACGCCTTCCGCGAGGACATGAAATCCAACCGCAGGGGGATACTGTGATGAGGGCTGTTTCGGTGATGCTGAAGCCCTCGTCCTCGCTTTGCAATATGCGGTGCGAGTACTGCTTCTATCACTCCCTCGCGGCGGAGCGCGAATCGCCCTCGCACGGATTGATGTCGGAGGACACGCTCGCCCGCACGCTGTCGCGCGCGTTCGAGTACGCGGACGGCGCACCGGTCTACCTCTCCTTCCAGGGCGGCGAGCCCCTGCTTTCGGGCAAGGAGTTCTTCCTGCGCGCGGCGGAGCTCATCCGCACCCTCAACACCCGCGGCTCGCGCGTCAGCGTGGGGGTGCAGACCAACGGCACCCTGCTCGACGACGAGTGGTGCAAGCTGTTTGCGCGGCAGGGCTGGCTCGTGGGACTTTCGCTCGACGGCGACAGGACGCGCACCTCTCACAGGATTTTCGCCGACGGCTCGCCCGCCTTCGACGCAATATGCGCGGGCGCAAAGCTCCTGCAGAAAAACCGCACGGAGTTCAATGTGCTCTCCGTCCTCACCCGTCCCGTCGCGGACAACATAGAGAGGGTGTGGGCGTTCTTCAGAAAAAACGGCTTCCGCCACCTGCAGTTCATACCCGTGCTCAAGCCCCTCCCCCGCCCCGCGGATGTGACGGAGGCGAAAGGGCGCGAAGCGGCGGACGGGAGCCTGCCCGACACGGCGGAATGGGCGCTCACCGAGCAAAGCTACCTCAACTTCCTCAAAAAGGCGTTCTCGCTCTACATGAAAGATATGATTGACGGCAGATACACCTCGGTCAGGCTTTTCGACAACTTCGTGAGGCTTGCCAACTTCGGGCGCGCCGAACAGTGCGGAATGGGCGGGAGCTGCTCGCAACAGTTCGTGGTGGAGGGCGACGGGGCGACATACCCCTGCGACTTCTACTGTCTGGACGAATACTGCCTCGGGAATGTGCACGGGATGTCGTTTGCGGAGATGGAGGAGAGCGAGCGGGCAAAACGCTTCCTCGCGGAATCGGCGGAAAAAGAGGAACGGTGCAAGAGCTGCAAGTACGCCCGCCTGTGCGGCGGCGGGTGCAAGCGCGAGAGGATTGACCTCGACAAGTGCGAGGCGCACAAGGCGTTTTTCGAATACGCCCTGCCGCACATGAAAAGAATGAGCTGACCGAGAGGTCGAGTGCGCGAGGCGCACGGGAGGTGAAAATGAAAACAGTCATACCGTCGGGCTTCAGGATAGGCGAAGCGCAGAACGAGTATTCCGGCGTCACGGTCATCCTTGCGGAGAAGGGAGCGGTCGGCGGCGTGGATTGCAGAGGGTGCGCCCCCGGCACGCGCGAGACGGATCTACTCCGCCCCGAAAAGACGGTGGACAAGGTCAACGCGGTGGTGCTGACGGGGGGCTCGGCATACGGGCTCGCCGCCTGCGACGGAGTGGTGAAATACCTTGCCGAAAAGGGAGCGGGATTCCGTTCCATGGGCAAGGTTGTGCCCCTCGTGACAGGGGCGGTGATATACGACCTCAACCAAAAGGAAATTCATGCTCCGGACGCAAAAATGGGGTATGAAGCGTGCAAAAACGCCGTCACAACCCCGCTTTTGGGTCAAAACGGAGTCGGCAAGGGGGCGACGCTGGGCAAGATCCGCGGGCAGAAATATGCCGCCAAATCCGGCGTCGGGGCGTGCACCGTCAAGGTTGCGGGCGTCACTCTCACCGCCATCGTCGCGGTGAACGCGCTGGGCGATGTCTTCGACCCCGAACAGGGCAAAATCGTGGCGGGCGCGAGGGCGAACGACGGCTCCTTCCTCGACACCGAAAGGCACATCGTTTCGGGCGGAATCCTCAAAATGTTCGCGGGCGCAAACACCACGATAGGGTGCCTGCTCACCAATGCGAAGCTGGACAAGGTGGGGGCAAACAAGCTCGCCTCCGCCGCCCAGGACGGGCTTGCGCGCGCAATCCGTCCCGTGCACACCGACTTCGACGGCGACACCGTGTTCTGTCTGTCGTCGGACAAGGTGCCCGTGGTCAATTTCATGCTGTTGCAGACCGCCGCGGCGTATGTCACCGAGCGCGCGATAATCGCCGCCGCAACATCGGGCGCGGGCTGTGAAGTGTGCTACGAAGAGGACGGAGAGGCGTAAGAGAAATGAAAATCGCGATTGTTCTCAACAGCGGCACGCCGGTGACCGGGAAAATCGACGCCGACAAGACGATATGCGCCGACGGCGGGTTGCGCTACTGCCCCGTCCGCCCCGACTATCTGGTGGGCGACCTGGATTCTCTCGGAGAGGCCCCGGAGGGAATACCCCTCCTGAAACACGACTCGCACAAGAACTTCACGGACGGGGAATCCGCCGTGTACTTCGCAAAGGAGCTCGGCGCGGACGAAGTGGTGTTCTACGGCGTGACGGGCGGGCGTTACGACCATTTCCTCGGCAACCTCGCCGTGATGTCGCTCGCCATAAAGCTGGGCATGCGCCCCGGCGCGTTGGACGCTTCGACGGAAATCTACGGCGTTTCGGCAAAATTAAACCCCGAATTTTCTTTCGGGGCAGATGTCGGAGAAACATTTTCAATCGTGCCGCACGGCGGCGATGCCACGGTGACCGCGGCGCGCGGCGTGGAATATCCCCTCGAAAACCTCACCCTCACGGGGTGCGACACGCGGGGAATTTCCAATGTCGCTTTGGCTCCCCGCGTATCCTTCACCCTGCTTTCGGGCGAGGTTTTCGTGGTCAGGAACAGGACTTAATCAATCCGTGGACCCGTCGCTGTCCTCGGTGTGCGCGGCTTCGCCATCGCTTGCGGAGTCGCTTTTGTTTTGCCCGCTCTCGGGCGCCGCTTCCTCGTCGTCGTCGAAATCCACATCGTCAAGCGCAGCTCCCGAAGCGGGTTGCACGGCGATGTCCATCTGACGCCTGAACGCCTTGGACAGGAACAGGAATATGCCCGCGGCGAGGTCGATGGCGAGGTCTACCATGGTGAAGGAATTGTACCCGAAGGAATACGCAACAGCGGTGTCGTACTTTTCAAGGTCGGCGTAGTCCGCAAAGGCAAAGACGCCCGAGCAGATGTGGCAGGCATAGCGTAGCGTCACCGCGACGATTGCGCCAACCGCAAACGCCACGATTTTGTTTTTCCTGAGCGGGGTGCGCTCGAAGAAAAAGCCGCTGACGCCTATCATGCCGAATGCGAGCGGATAGTCGATGAGGAATTGCAACGGGTGGATGATGTATGTGTCCTGCAGAGCCTGCAAAAAGCCGTAGATGAGGCACACCACTATGCCGCGGCGGGTGCCGAACATCGCGCAGTAAATCATGAGCGGGAGGAGGCTCGCGAAGGTCACGGAGCCGCCCTGCGGCAGGTGGATGAAGCGTGCGTACGACAGCGCGAACGCCATTGCGATGGAGATTGCGCCGTAGACGATTGCGCGGGTGTCGCTGACATCCTTTTTCTTGCCAAAGACGAAGGCGACGACGAGCACGACTATGGCGAGTGCGGTGGTGACGGCAAGCCCCGTAGTGCTGAGCGAGGGATACCACTCCGCCTGGCTTTCGTTGTAGTAGCGGGTCATGAGCACCATGGCGGCGATGAACGCGGCGAGCATTCCCGCGCCGGTGATGCCTGCCGCGACCTTGACCGCGAGCTTGCTGAAGAGCGAGCCGATGCCCATGAGGCAACCGCCGCCGACGGCTATGCACACGAGCGAGAGAATGGGCTTGAACAGCGCGTCGGGCGAGCCGCCGTCGTAGTTCTGAATCTGATAGAAAGTGACAAACGCCATGAGCACCGTGGCTATGATTGCGAAGCCCGCGACGACGCCGAAGCAGACCTTGGCGTAGTCCTTGAGCCTCTCGCGGCGGAAGAAGTAGAGCAACACGCCCACCACTATGCCGAGCGCGACGAGCGCGACCACGGTGTAGAGGATTGCAAAGCCCATGCCCCCGATAAGCCCGTCGAAAAGCCTGGAAATCTTTTCGCCGACCGCGTTGGCGACATCCTCGCCGCCGCCGGCGATGAGGTCGTCAAGCTGCCCGTCGGTGAGCTTGTCTACTTCGACTGCCGAAATAATGTCCGAAATCATCTTTACCTCCCTATGCGTGCCGCTTGCGCGGCTTTTTTCTCGTTGCGGGGAAATCAAAAACCCCGGGGTCGCCGGGGTGTTCAACAAAAGGAATTGTGGGTTTGCTTCCTTACGCGAGGATTATCTCACAAGTTGAAGGGTATAATCTCAGCCTTTCGGCACCCCTAGCACGCTCATATTAGCACCCTGCCGCCGTGTTGTCAAGCGTGTAAAGCCGCGTTCGGGGGCAATTTTGCGAGGCGGCGCGGGCACGCGCCGCACTCCCCCGCTTCCCCGCGCGTCGGGAGCGGGTGCGGGTATGTGGGTAATTTTGTTGCTTTTATTCGTCCGAGAGTGTATAATACCTACAATTCGGGGTCGCGTGAGCATGCGCTTTCGCCCCCAGGGAGGATCACAAATGAAGCAACCGAAGATGCCCAAGCTCCTCTCGGAGTTCAAGCAGTTCATCACCCGCGGCAATGTCATGGGGCTTGCAGTGGGTATGATTATCGGTGCCGCTTTCACCGCAATCGTGAACGCGGTTGTCAACAGCATACTCAAGCCCCTCATCAACGCCGTGCCCATAGGCGAAGGCGTGAGCGGGCTCATCACCATGCTCGTGCCCCGCACCACGGACGGCGTGGAGCTTTCGCTTGCGGCATACAACGCCGACCCGGCGCTTGCGGACCTTGCGAAATCCGTCTACATAGACTGGGGCGCGTTCATCATGGCGGTCATCACTTTCCTGCTCACCGCACTCGTCCTCTTTTTC
>USEV01000029.1 GCA_900553825.1 uncultured Eubacteriales bacterium | reverse complement strand
TACGATATTCCTCTACGTCTCGTGGGCTCGGAGATGTGTATAAGAGACAGTGAGATACAGCGCGTCCTCGACCGCGGTGTTTCCGCCGCCGACCACCACCACGGGTTTACCCCTGAAAAACGCGCCGTCGCAGGTGGCGCAATAGGACACGCCGCCGCCTATGAGCGCGCTCTCTCTTTCCACGCCGAGGGGGCGGGGGAGTGCGCCTGTCGCAATGACGATTGCGGGTGCGGAGAGGGTGCCGGAATACTCCGTTTCCACGCTCTTGATCTTGCCGTCCAACGACACTTTCACGGGGTTGTCGTACACAAATTGCACGCCTAAACCCTCGCATTGTGCTTGCATGAGGGAAGTCAGCTCGAACCCGCTCACGGATTTGAACCCCGGGTAATTCTCGATTTCGGAAGTGAGGGCAGCCTGTCCGCCCACCGCCTTGGATTCGATGACCGCGCAGGAGAGTCCTCCCCTCGCGGCGTATATGCCCGCCGTCAGCCCCGCAGGACCGCCTCCCAGAATAAGCAAGTCGTACATACGCACCTCCGAACGGTTTCAGTATATCCCGAGGCAGGGGGCAAGTCAACTTTTTTGCGCGGAGAGCAAAATCCCTTTACAAAAAAACAAAGTGACTATATAATTACAATTCATAAAGGTTTACGCGTATAAGGGCGTATGCGCCCGTCAAGGTTGGTATGATTTATACGGACATCTCTGAAGTGCTCTCCCACGGTGAGAGTTACAGCGGCAAAAAAGTCAGGGTTGCGGGCTGGGTCCGCACCGCGCGCGACAGCAAGACGATGGCGTTTCTCGCCCTCAACGACGGCACATCTTTGAAGCATCTGCAGATTGTCGTGAACAAGGCGGCGTTCGACGCCGACGCGCTTGCTGCCTGCCTCAAGAGCGGCGTCGCGGTGGAGGCGGAGGGCGAGGTCGTCCCCGCGCTCGTCGATGCGGGCGGCTTTGAACTCAATGCCGAGAGCATCGCCCTGATTGGCGATTGCCCCGCAGATTACCCCCTGCAAAAGAAATATCACAGCCTGGAATTCTTGCGCACGATTCCTCACCTTCGCGTCAGGACGAACACCTTCAACGCGATGCTTCGCGTCCGCAGCAAGGTGAGCTACGCCCTGCACCGCTTTTTCCAGGAGAGGGGCTACACCTACATCCACACCCCCATCATCACGGGCAGCGACTGCGAGGGTGCGGGCGAGATTTTCCGCGTGACCACGAACGGGTACGCCGAGGCGAAGGCTTCCCGCGACGAGGAGGAGTACATCGCGCGCGACTTTTTCAAGCGCAAGGCGGGCCTCACCGTTTCGGGACAGCTTGAGGGCGAGGTCGCGGCGATGGCGATGGGCAAGATCTACACCTTCGGCCCCACCTTCCGCGCAGAGAACAGCAACACTCCCCGTCATGCCGCGGAGTTCTGGCAGATCGAGCCCGAGGTCGCTTTCGCGAAGCTCCCCGACATCATCAAGATTGCCGAGAGCATGATAAAGTATGTCATCCGCGCCGCGCTCGACGAGTGCGCGGAGGAAATAGCCTTCTTCGAAAAGGCATTTGAAAAAGGTCTGACCGAGAAGCTCGAGAAGGTCGCGTCGAGCGAATTTGCCGTGCTCGATTACACCGAGGCGATCGACATCCTCGAAAAGTGCGGGGAACAGTTTGCCTATCCCGTGAGCTGGGGTCTTGACCTTCAGACGGAGCATGAGCGCTACATCACCGAAAAGGTGCTCGGCAAGCCCGTGTTCGTCACCAACTATCCGAAGAAGATAAAGAGCTTTTACATGAAGCAGAACGACGACGGCAAGACGGTTGCCGCGACGGATTTGCTGGTGCCCGGCGTCGGGGAAATCATCGGCTGCAGCGAGAGGGAGGCGGACTACGACAAGCTCACCGCCGCCATGGTGGAGCGCGGCATGAACCTCGACGACTACAAGGGATACATGGAGCTGCGCCGTTACGGCAGCGTGCCGCACAGCGGATTCGGGCTCGGGCTCGAACGCATACTCATGTACATCACGGGCATAGGCAACATCCGTGATTTGCAGCTTTACAGCCGCACATCGGGCGACCTGATGGCGTAAGGAGAAGATATGTACAACCTGGTCATTCCCGCGGGCTACCAATCCAGGATGAGCGTCCGCGAAACAGAAAAGGCAATCAAGTTCGTCAAAGACGCGTTTCAGCGCAACTTTGTCAGGTACTTCGGCTTCGAAAGAGTGTCCGCTCCGCTTTTCGTGGAGAGCCGCTCCGGCGTGAACGACGACCTCAACGGCGTCGAGCGCGCGGTGCGTTTCGATGTGCTGGAGCAGGACGGCAAAGAGGCGGAAATCGTGCATTCGCTTGCCAAGTGGAAGAGGATAGCGCTCGCGCGCTACGGTTTCAGGTGCGGCGAGGGCATTTATACGGACATGAACGCAATCCGCCGCGACGACAAGTGCGACAATGTGCACTCCATCTATGTCGACCAGTGGGACTGGGAGATGGTGATCTCCCGCGAACAACGCACCGTCGAATTTCTGAAGATGGTGGTGTCGAGGATCGTGGGCGCGATAGCGGACACGCTCGCCGAGACGAAAAAGGCGTTCCCCGTCATCGACCTCGACCTCAAGCGCGATGTGACCTTCATCACGACGGAGGAGCTCGCTGAGCGTTACCCCGACCTCGACGCACACGCCAGGGAGACTGCCGTGACAAAGGAGTTCGGCACGGTGTTCCTCATGGGCATCGGGCGTGCGCTCAAGGACGGCAAGCCCCACGACGGCAGGGCGCCCGACTACGACGACTGGGCGCTTAACGGCGACATACTCTTTTACGACGAAATCCTGGGCGAGAGCCTGGAAATCTCGTCCATGGGCATCCGCGTCGACGGGGACAGCCTCAAAAGCCAGCTGGAAATCGCGGGCGCGACGGCGCGTCTTGCGTTCGACTATCACCGTCAGATCGTGGCGGATGAGCTCCCGCTCACCATCGGCGGCGGGATAGGGCAGTCGAGGCTTTGCATGCTGCTCCTGCAAAAGGCACACATTGGCGAAGTTCAGGTCAGCCTCTGGCCCGAAGAAATGAGAAAACGCTGCGCGGCGGCGGGAATTCATCTGCTATAGGAGAAAAAATGGAACTCAGGACACACACCTGCGGTGAACTCCGCGAAAAGAATGTAGGTGAAAAGGTCAGGCTTTCCGGATGGCTTTCGGGCACGAGAGACCTCGGTGCGGTGGTGTTTTTCGTCTTGCGCGACTACTACGGCAGCACGCAGGCGGTCGCGTCGACCGAGGAGATGAAAGCGCTCGTGCGCTCCATTCCCAGGGAGTCCACGGTGAGCGTGACGGGCACGGTCATCCTGCGCAGCTCTCCCAACCCCGATATGCCCACCGGCATGATCGAAATCCAGCCCGAGAGCGTGGAAATTCTGGGCAGGTGCTACGAACAGCTCCCGTTCGAGGTGGCAACTTCCACCCAGTCCAGGGAGGACACCCGCCTGCGCTACCGCTTCCTCGACCTCAGAAACCCCGAGGTCAAGGAAAAGATCGTTTTCCGCGCAAAGGTCGTGAGCTGGCTGCGCCGCAAGATGACGGACATGGGATTTCTGGAAATCACCACCCCCATCCTCACGAGCTCGTCGCCCGAGGGTGCGAGGGATTTCATCGTGCCTTCGCGTCTGCATCCCGGCAAATTCTACGCATTGCCCCAGGCACCCCAGCAGTACAAACAGCTGCTCATGGCGTCGGGCTTTGACAGATATTTCCAGATTGCCCCCTGCTTCCGCGACGAGGACGCCCGCGCGGACAGAAGCCCCGGCGAGTTCTATCAGCTCGACACCGAGATGTGCTTTGCCACGCAGGAGGATGTGTTCGCGGTCATGGAAGAGGTGCTCACCGGCGTCTTCTCCGAGTTCAGCGACGCAAAGGTTGACAAGGGGCCGTACCGCAGGATAAAGTACACCGACGCCATGCGCGACTACGGCACGGACAAGCCCGACCTGCGCAACCCGCTCATAATAAAGGATGTCACCGACATCCTCGCGGGTGCCGCTCCCTTCTTCACCGAGGGCAAGAAAATCAAGGCAGTGGCGGTGCCCGATTGCAAGCTCACGCGCAAACAGATCGACGCCGTCGCGGAACGCGTCAAGGCAAACGGCGCGGAGGCGATGTACTGGTTCAGGCTGGACGAAAAGGGCGAGGCGACGGGCGGAATCGCGAAGTTCGTCACCGAAAGGCTCGCCGCTCTCACCGAGAGGCTGTCGCTTTCGGCGGGGAGCCTCGTGGGAGTGGTTGCGGAGAGCAAGGACGCCGAGAAACAGGCGGGTTGCATGCGCACCGAGCTCGGCACGGAGTGCGACCTCATCGAGAAAAACGCGTTCAGGTTCTGCTGGATTGTGGACTTCCCGATGTACGAGTACGACGAGGAGGGCAACCTCACCTTCTGCCACAATCCGTTCAGTATGCCGCAGGGCGGTCTTGAAGCGCTCAACACCAAGGACCCGCTCGATGTGCTGGCATATCAGTACGACAGCGTGGTCAACGGCGTGGAGCTCAGCTCCGGCGCGGTCAGAAACCACGAGCCCTCAATCATGGAACGCGCGTTTGAAATCGCGGGGTACGGCAAGGATGTCATCGAAAAGAAGTTCTCGGCGCTGTACAACGCGTTCAAGTTCGGCGCGCCCCCGCACGCGGGCATCGCTCCCGGCGTGGACAGAATCGTCATGCTGCTTGCCGGCGAGCCCAACATCCGCGAGGTCATCGCGTTCCCCATGGACCGCAACGCCCGCGACATCCTCATGAACGCGCCCTCCGATGTCACCGCAAGACAGCTTGCGGATGTGCACATCAAGCTCGACCTCCCCGAAGAGCAGAAGGGCAACTGAAAGCGAAGTTAAGGCGGAGGATGCGGCGGTCGACCGTTTGCGAATCCTCCGAAACGGCTTATAAAAATCTCCCCTCGCGGGGATTACTCTCCCAAGGAGAACGGTATGAAAAAAAGAGTAACTGTATTGATTGCACTCGTGGCGGTGCTCGTCGTCGCGGCGGTCGCGCTCGCGGCATGCGACATCTACAAGCAGAACAGCATCGGCATGGGCGACAGCGACGCGGCAGTCGTGTCCAATGGCGGATACTATGTCGAGCAGGGCGACTACGCCTACTTCATCAACGGCTATGTCGGCTCGGTGACATCCAACGAGTGGGGCGCGGCATACAAGCAGGCAATCATGCGCGCAAAGATCAACGAGGACGGCACCTACGATGTCGACAACGCGCAGATCGTCGTGCCGCTCAGCATCTATAACACCTACGCGGCGGGCGGATTTGCCGTCTACGGGGACTGGATTTACTACGCCACCCCCAACACCGAAGAGGACAAGACGGGCACCGCTTCCACGACATACACCGACTTCATGAGGACGCGCACCGACGGTGCGGTCACCCAGAAGATCGGCACCGTGACGAGCCGCAGCTACAACTATCTGTTCACCCCGACGAGAATCCTTTACTACGACGGGTCCTCCTCGTCCTCCATCACCGTGCGCTATTTCGATTTCACGGGCATGAGCACGGACAAGAGCGTGGACAACGGCAAGGGCGCAAAGGGCGGCGTGCTCATCGAGAACGCGACGAGCGTCGTCTGGGGCTACGATGCGGAATGGACTCCCGGCGCGGGCGCGAGCGTGAGCGACTATGTGTTCTACACCCGTTCGCTGACCGGTGACGACAGCTACAAGCACTACAACGAGCTGTGCGCAGTGCGCTACGACGGCACCGACGCCAGAGTGCTCGCAACGGCGGCGGAGGACGCGGGCGTGGACGCGCAGTTCACCTACTCGCTCTCCGACATCACCATCGATTCCGACCAGCGCGCGACGCTTTACTACACCAAGTCGGTGTACAACTACGAAAGCAGCTCCGAAACCTCAACGGGACTTTACATCAACACTTTCGACATCACAAACGGCTTTTCTGCCGACAACGAGAAAAAGCTCGTCGCCACCGCACCCACATCCTTCTATCCTCTCGGCTACGAAGAGGGTATGCTCGCGACCAAGGGTGACGCGGTCTATCGCGTGAGCGCGACGGACGCGGCGGCAAGCGGCGATGTCTACACCGAGGCGAACCGCGTCATCGCAAGAAGCGAAGTCACCGTCGAAGCGGTGGTGGGCAACTATGTCTACTATTCGGCAAGCAATGTGCTTTACCGCATCGACACCACGGGCAACCGCAACGAGGAAGTCATCGTCGCGGAGGGAGTCAGGACGGACTGGCTCGAGCGCGAATTCGTGGGCGGCAAGGTGTTCTTCTTCAACACCGCGGACTACGAATATCTCAACTATGTTTCGCTCCCCGCCGACGACGAGGATGCGGCGGAACCCGTCCTGCTCGGCAAGATGACGCAGGCGGACCTCGACGCAAAGGAAGAGGCCGAAAAGGAAGAGGAATAACCGAAAGGGCGGCGCCGCCGCCCTTTTCATAACTACGGTTTTGCGGCTGTGCCGCAGGTGAGGTGGACATGGCAACGGCGTTTGTAACGGGCGGAAGCAGAGGAATCGGCGCGGCGTGCGTGCGGCTTCTCGCGCGCGAAATGAATGTCGCGTTCACTTTCAACGCCTCGGAGGATGCGGCGCGCGCCCTTTGCGGGGAGTGCGGCGGCTCCGTCCTCGCGGTGAAGTGCGATGTCGCCTCGCCGAGCTCCGTTGCGGAAGCGGCAAAGCAGGTGCGCGCGCGTTTCGGCGGCGTGGATATGCTGGTCAACTGCGCGGGCGTTTCCCTGCGCGGGCTGTTCCAGGATACCACGGACGAGGAGTGGCGCAGGGTGTTTGCCGTCAACTGCGACGGCGCGTTCAATGTGACTCGTGAATTTCTGCCCGCCATGATAGCGAAAAAGCGTGGCAGCATAGTCAATGTGTCCTCGATGTGGGGTGTGACGGGCGCAAGCTGCGAGGTGGCGTATTCCGCCTCCAAGGCGGCGCTCATCGGCATGACCCGCGCCCTCGCCAAGGAAGTGGCGCCGAGCAACATCCGCGTCAACGCCGTCGCTCCGGGCGCGGTGGACACGGACATGATGAAGTGCTATTCCCCCGAGGAGCTCGCCGCCGTCACGGCGGACATCCCCCTCGGCAGGCTCGCCGCACCCGAGGAAATCGCGCGGGCGGTGAAATTCCTGCTCGAAAGCGAATATATCACCGGTCAGGTGCTCACGGTGGACGGCGGGTTCACGCTTTAGGAGAGATTTATGTCAGAAAAACTGCCCACCACAGACATTGAAACGGCGGACGCTCCCGTGACGGAAAAGGGGACTTTCGCGGGCGAAAAGTTGCCGGAGAGCGACACTCTCGCCTATGTCCGCACCCCTCGCGCGCGTTCCGAAAAAGCGGAAGCGGCGGAGGAGTTCGACGACGAGATTGCCTGCGACTACTGCGACGAAGTCATCAAATCCCTTTGCGATTACGCCGACGGGCTGACCTCGACCAAAGAGGAAACCGCGTGCGCGCGCAAGCTGCGCGACGAGCTCTCGCCCTATGCGACCACGCGCATGGAAGCCTTCCGCACCCCGCCGTACGCGGGCAGAAACTGTTGCGCTCTCATAGCCGTGGCATATTTCTTCGCCGCGTTTTTCTATTTCATGTCGTTCTTCGGCGACAGAGTGGCGGGGATTGTGCTCGTGCTCATATCCCTCGGCATCCTCATCGGGGGAGGGACGGCGGCGGCGTTCGCGTTTCTGGGCGACGAACGCGCGCTCAAAGTGCTCTATCCGCGGAAGGTCTCCTACAATGTGTTCAGCGAGAACAAGCCCTTCAGGGAACAGCAGGGCAACAAGCTCCTGCTCATCGCGTCCAACCACGACGCGGCGCCCGGCTCGTATTTCATGAACTTCGACTTCGTGAGGAAGGTCGTCATGATAGTGG
>USEV01000028.1 GCA_900553825.1 uncultured Eubacteriales bacterium | reverse complement strand
CCTTATCGTCGGCAGCGTCAGATGTGTATAAGAGACAGAGCCTTGATTGCGCGCACCATGTCCGCGCCCTGCGCGTAGAAGAGCTCCATGCCGATTTTGACAAAGGGTTTCCTCTCCTCCCCGTCAAAGCGGGAGAGGAAATCGAACACTTCCTCCGCCGAGCTGAAATCCAGAGCGATGATTACATCCTTGCCCATATATCCTCCTGCGGTCAGCGGTTGACCGCGCCGATGATGTCGGTTATGTTTTGTATGCCCAGTTCGTCGAGCACCGCGGGGAGAGCTTCGACGATGTCCTTGCAGGCAAAGGGATTGACGAGATTCGCCGCACCCACCTGCACCGCGCTTGCGCCCGCCATCATCATTTCCACCACATCGCGGGCGGAGCTCACGCCGCCGATGCCCATGACGGGCAACTCCACGGCACGGGTGACATCGTTGACCATTCTGAGTGCGACGGGGAACACGGCAGGCCCGCTGAATCCGCCCGTGCGCACGGAGATGACTGGCTTGCGGGTTTTGAGGTCTATCCTCATTCCGACCAGCGTGTTGATGAGCGAGATAGCGTCCGCCCCGCCGTCACGCACCGCAACCGCGATGTCGGCGATTGAAGTGACATTGGGGCTCAACTTGACCATAAGCGGCTTTGTGACAGCCTTTTTTACCTCGTAAACCAGCTTTTCTGCAGTTTTCGGGTCGGTGCCGAAAGCCATTCCGCCGCCCTTGACATTGGGGCAACTGATGTTGAGCTCGACGACGAAAACCTTGTCGCAGGTGTTGAATGCGGACGCCGCCGCCACATATTCCCGCGCGCTGTGCCCGCCGACATTGGCAATCACCTTGTCGGAATAGACCTTGTCGAGCCTGGGAATTTCCTCCTCGATGACGGCTTTCACACCGGGGTTCTGCAAGCCTATTGCGTTGATGAGCCCTTCCCTGCACTCCGCTATTCTGGGCAGGGGGTTGCCGTAACGCGCCTGTTCGGTCGTGCCCTTGAGCGCAATCGAGCCGAGGATGTTGATGTCGTAAAACTCAGCCTCTTCCCAGCCGAACCCGAAAGTGCCGCTCGCGGGGACGACGGGATTTTTCATGCGGTGTCCGAGAAATTCGGTTTCCAGCCTCATTGCCACACAACCTCCGACGCCTCGAAAACGGGGCCTTCCTTGCACACGCGTGCGTAACCGCGCGTGGTCACTATGCTGCAACCCATGCACACCCCGAAGCCGCAACCCATGCGCGCTTCCAGGCTGACCTGCCCCGAGGGGAACGCCGCCGAAACCGCCCTCAGCATGGGCATGGGGCCGCAGGCGTAGAAGCGGTCGAACTCCGCCCCCGACGCCTTCACCGCCTGCACGGCGTTGCCGTGGAAACCGCGGCTGCCGTCGTCGGTGGACAAAATCACATCGCCGAATTTTTTGAATTCGTTTTCGTAATAGATTTCCTCCGCTCCCGCAAAACCCAGCGCAATCAACGGGCGCACGCCCTTTCGGGCAAACTCGCGGGCGAGCTTATAAAGAGGAGCGCACCCTATCCCGCCGCCGATGAGCAGGGGCTTTTGCGCTGTTGCGTCAAAGCCGTTCCCGAGGCAGGTGAGCACATCGACTTCGTCGCCCGCGCGGAGCCCATCGAGCTTTTTCGTGCCCTCGCCCACTCTCTTGACGAGCAGGACGAGCCTGCCCTCGTCACAGTCCGCGACGCTTATGGGACGGCGCAGGTAAAAGCCCTCCGCCTTCACTTCGACGAACTGTCCCGCGCGCATATCGCTCCCGCCCGCGAGCACAAGCTCGTAGACGGTGGCGTTGAGCGGCGTATGGGAGACGACTTTCAGCAACTCTTTTTTCATGTTAGCAGATGGTGCTGACGCGGAAGGTCATGTCTTCGAGGACATCGAGGAGCGCTTCGACGGTGTCCTGCGAGGTGAACAGCGTGACATTGTTCTCGACGGCGGCGCGGCGAATTTCGTAGCCGTCGCGCTTGGTGCTCTCCTCGTCGAGGTCGCGGGTGTTGATGACATAGGTCACATGACCCTTCCTTATCGCGTCGAGGATTTCGTTGCTGCCGTCGCTTATCTTCTGTTTGCTGCGGGCGCGTATGCCGTGCTCGTGCAAAAAGTCCGCCGTGCCCTTTGTGGCCTCGATGTTGAAGCCGAGGTCGTAGAACCTCTTGGCTATGGGCAGGAACGCCTCCTTGTCGCAGTCGGCTATGGTGAGGAACACCGTGCCGTAATTCTGCATGCTCATGCCCGAGGCTTTGAGAGCCTTGTAGAGCGCGCGCTTCATGGAGGTGTCGTAGCCTATCGCCTCGCCCGTGGACTTCATCTCGGGCGAGAGGTAGACCTCCATGCCCTTTATCTTGGAGAAGGAGAACGCAGGCGCCTTGACATACCACCTGTCGGGCTCCTTTTCGGGGTACACGGTGTCGAAGCCCTGCTCTTTCAGCGAGATGCCCAGCATGACTTTGGTGCCGATGTCGGCGAGGGAGTAGCCCGACGCCTTGGAGATGAAAGGCACAGTGCGCGATGAGCGCGGGTTGACCTCGATGACATAGACATCCTCGTTGGCGTCCACGATGAACTGGATGTTGTAAAGACCGACAATCCCTATGCCGAGGCCGAGCTTGACGGTGTATTCCAGAATCTTTTTCTTGGCTTCCTCGCCCACGCTGAAGGTGGGATACACGCTGATGCTGTCGCCGGAGTGCACGCCCGTACGCTCGATGTGCTGCATGATTGCCGGGCAGAACACATCCTTGCCGTCGCAGACGGCGTCGACTTCGAGCTCCTTGCCCAGCACATATTTGTCGACGAGGATGGCGTGACCGGTGTTGAGCGCGGAAGCGGAGCGGAGATACTTGCCGAGGGAATCGGGGTTGGAGGCAATTTGCATCTGCCTGCCGCCCAGGACATAGCTGGGGCGGACGAGCACGGGATAGCCTATCTTCTTTGCGACCTTGAGCCCCTCTTCGACGGTGAACACCGCCGCGCCCTTGGGCTGGGGAATCTTGAGGGCGGAGAGAATCTTCTCGAAGCAATCCCTGTCCTCGGCGTTGCGTATTGCCTTGACATCGGTGCCGATGATCTTGACGCCCAGGGCGTCGAGCTGGTCGGCGAGGTTGATTGCCGTCTGTCCGCCGAGCGACACGACAACGCCCTCGGGCTTCTCGTGCTCGATGACATTCATGACATCCTCAACCGTCAACGGCTCGAAATACAGCTTGTCGGAAGTCGTGTAGTCCGTGGACACCGTCTCGGGGTTGTTGTTGATGATGATTGCCTCGTAGCCCGCCTCGCGTATGGTCCAGATGGCGTGCACCGTGGAGTAGTCGAACTCTATGCCCTGTCCTATCCTGATGGGGCCGGAGCCCAGGACGATGATTTTCTTGCGGTCGCTGACGACGCTCTCCTGCTCCTCCTCGTAGGTGGAGTAGAAATAAGGCACATAGCTCTCGAATTCGCCCGCGCAGGTGTCGATCATCTTGTACACGGGCATGATGCCGAGCTCGCGGCGCTTAAGGAATATCTCCTCTTCCGTGGACTTCCACACCTTGGCGAGATACTTGTCCGAGAAGCCGCGGCGTTTTGCCTCCTTGAAGACGCCGAGGTCAAAGGGATTTGCCTTGACCACGGATTCGAATTCCACGATCTCGCGTATCTTTTCGAGGAAGAACATATCGATCTTCGTGCTCGACGCGATGAGACCGATGTCGCCGCCCCTCTCGAAGAGCTCCGCAATCGCGAACAGCCTGTCGTCGGTGCAGTCCTTGATGTAGTCGTAAAGCTCCTGCCGCGTCCAGGTGTCGAACTTGGGGATCCAGATGTGGATTGCGCCGATTTCCAGCGAGCGCAGGGCTTTCAGGAGGCTTTCCTCAAAGGTTCTGCCTATGCTCATGACCTCGCCCGTCGCCTTCATCTGCGTGCCCAGCTTGTTGGACGCCGTCGCGAACTTGTCGAACGGGAAGCGGGCAATCTTTGTGACGATGTAGTCGAGCGCGGGCTCGAACGAGGCGGGCGTGTTGGCGAGCTTGATTTCGTCAAGACGCATTCCGAGCGCAACCTTTGCCGTCACCCTCGCGATGGGATAGCCGCTCGCCTTGGACGCCAGCGCCGAAGAGCGGGAAACGCGGGGGTTGACCTCGATGAGATAGTAGCGGAAGGAGTGGGGGTCGAGCGCGAACTGCACATTGCAGCCGCCCTCGATCTTGAGCTCGCGGATTATCTTGAGCGCGCTGTTTCTCAGCATCTGCACTTCCTTGTTGGTGAGCGTCTGCGCGGGTGCGACGACTATGCTGTCGCCCGTGTGCACGCCGACGGGGTCGAGGTTCTCCATGCTGCATATCGCAACGGCGGTGTCGTTCGCGTCGCGCATGACCTCGAACTCGATTTCCTTGAAGCCCTTGACGCTCTTTTCGACGAGCACCTGACCCACGGGGGAAAGCTGGAGAGCGTTTTTCATTATCTCGCAAAGCTCTTCCTCGTTTTCGGCAAAACCGCCGCCCGTGCCACCCAGCGTGAACGCGGGACGCAACACGACGGGATAGCCGATGATCTTCGCCGCCTCGCGCGCTTCCTCCAAGCTGTAGGTGATCTGCGAGGGTATGACGGGCTCGCCGATGCGCTCGCACATCTCTTTGAATTTTTCGCGGTCTTCCGCCATTTCGATACTTTCAAGCGATGTTCCGAGCAGTTTAACATTGCATTCGTCCAAAACGCCGCTGTGCGCGAGCTTCATCGCAAGGTTGAGTCCCGTCTGTCCGCCGAGGGCGGGAACGATGGCGTCCGGCCTCTCGTAGCGGATTATCCTCGCCACATATTCCAGCGTCAGAGGCTCCATGTAAATCTTGTCCGCCATCATCTTATCGGTCATGATTGTGGCGGGGTTGGAGTTGGCGAGCACCACTTCGTAGCCCTCTTCCTTGAGCGCTATGCACGCCTGCGTGCCTGCATAGTCGAACTCCGCTGCCTGCCCGATGACGATGGGTCCCGAGCCTATGACAAGCACTTTCTTTATATCCGTTCTCTTAGGCATTTTTCTTCCACTCCTCGATGTTCAGAATAAACTTGTCGAACAGCCTTATGCTGTCGCAGGGGCCGGGCGCGCTCTCGGGGTGAAACTGCACCGAGAACACCATGTTCTTCTTGTCCTCCACGCCCTCGACCGTGCCGTCGAGCAGATTGACATGCGTCACGACAAGTCCCGTGCCCTCGAGCGACTTTTCGTCCACCGCATAGCTGTGGTTCTGCGCCGTTATCTCGATGTAGCCCGTGGTCTTGTCCAGTATGGGATGATTGCCGCCGCGGTGACCGAACTTGAGCTTGTAGGTCTTTGCGCCGTATGCCAGCGAGATGAGCTGATGTCCCATGCAGACGCCCATGATGGGCACCTTGCCCTTGAGCTCCCTGACCAGCTCCACCACCTCGGGAACATTGACGGGGTCGCCGGGGCCGTTGCTCAGGAAAACGCCGTCGGGCTTGAGCGCGAGCAGGTCCTCCGCGCTTATGGTATAGGGCACGACGATGACATTGCACCCCTTGTTGTTGAGGTTTCGCACCATCTGGTTCTTGATTCCGCAGTCCACCGCCACGACATTGTAACGGTGATTGGGCGTGCGGCTGTACCACCTCTTCTTGCACCCCGCGCGGCTCACCTGGTCGGTGGGATAGGTGTATGCCTTTATCCTCGCCATCACCTCTTCGTGCGGCACGCTGTCATCCACAAGGCACGCAACCATCGAGCCCTTGTCGCGGATGGTGCGGACAAGTTTTCTTGTGTCGATGCCCTGAATGCCCGGGATTCCGTCCTCCTCGAGGAGCTCGGACAAAGTCTTGGTGTAGCGGAAGTTGGAGGGCGCGTCGTTGTAGTCGCGCACCACCATCGCCTTGAGCAACAGCCCTTTGCTCTCGTAGTCCTCATCCGTGATGCCGTAGTTGCCTATGATCGGATAGGACATGACGATGATCTGGTCGGCGTAGCTCGGGTCGGAGATGATCTCCTGATAGCCCGCCATCGCGGTGTTGAACACGATTTCGCCGATCGCGTCGCAATCCGCGCCGAACCCCGTCCCGACATAGGTGTCGCCGTTTTCGAGCACGAGCTTTCTTTTCACTCTTTCCATACCGTTTCTCCGTTTAGTATTGTCGTGATGATTTTTGATTTCAGTTTCATGCCCTCAAAGGGCGTCGCGCTGCCCTTGGAGGCGGAATCCGCGCCGCGCACCGTGTATTCGCGCGAGAGGTCAACCACGGTGAGATTCGCCGCGCAGCCCTCCGTGATGTCGCCCGTAGGCAACCCGAATCTGCGCGCCGGTGCAGTGCTCATTGCCTCCACAAGCCTGCAAAACGGGATTTTGCCCGTGAGCACAAGCCCCGTGTACAGCACGGAAAAGGCGTATTCCAAACCTATGACGCCCATCAGACTGCCCGCGAGCCCCCTGCTCTTCTCCTCGTCGGAGTGCGGGGCGTGGTCGGTTGCGACCATGTCAACGGTGCCGTCGGCGAGCCCCTCCACGAGCGCCTCTCTGTCGGCGCGGGTGCGGAGCGGCGGGTTCATCTTGAACCTGCCCTCTTCGCGCAGGTCGTCTTCGGTCAGCATGAGATAGTGGGGTGCGGTCTCGCAGGTGACATCCACGCCGCGCGCCTTTGCCGCGCGCACCAGACTGACGCTCTCCGCCGTGGAAACATGACATATGTGGTAACGCACCCCCGTTTCCTCGGCAAGGCGGATGTCCCTTTCCACCATCTTCCATTCGCTTGCGGAACAGATGCCCTTGTGGGAGTGCCTTGCGGCGTACGCGCCGTCGTGGATGTAGCCGCCGTTCAACAGCTCTTCCACCTCGCAGTGTGCGGAAATTATGCTCCCGCAGGCGGCGACGCGCCTCATGGCTTCGTGCATGAGCGATTCGTCCCTCACGCCCTTGCCGTCGTCGGAAAAGCCCACGACGCGCGGAGCCAGCCCTTCTATGTCGGAAAGCTCCTCGCCCCTCTCGCCCACGGTGATTGCGGCATACGGATACACGCCTGTGCGTGCGGTGCGGGCGATTATCTCCTCCTCGACGGCAAGATGCGCCACCGAATCGGGGACGGGGTTCAGGTTGGGCATCGCGCAGAGTGCGGTGTAACCGCCTCTTGCGCCGCTTTCCGTGCCCGTCGCTATGCTTTCCTTATAAAAAAAACCCGGTTCCCGCAGATGTACATGAACATCGGCAAGCCCGGGGAGGACAACAAGCCCTTTCAAATCCTTTTCGTCGGCGGGAGAGGACGGGGAGAGCGTCACCCTGCCCTTGTCCACGGTGACCGTACCCTTTTTCAGACCCTGCGTCGTGTAATAAACGGCGTCCTTGAATGTCAGCACTTGCCTGCTCCCTAAATTTTTTCCATTATATCACAGTTGCGCGCAAAATCAAGCGGAATACAATACAATTTTCCCTTTATTTCGGATTATAGATAGACGCGTTGCGGGCACGCAGGCGCGCGCCTTGCACACCATATATCGCGTATCGCGCGTGACTACGCTTCGCCCCGGCGCACAATCCCCGAGAGCACGGTTCGGCAATGACTCACGGTTTCGATATGCCGACCTCAACAAGCCCGAGGCCGCCCTCATGGGCAAAAAAAGAGGGCTTGCGGTGCAAGCCCTCGATTTTTCATTCACCCACATCGAACGCGGGTTCCTCACCGGCGTCGGGAGGTGTGCCCTCGTAGTCCGCGGACTCGTCCGCAGGATTTGCGGAGGCTTCGTCCTCTTCGTCACCGAACGCGCTCTGTTCGCGGCGACGGGCTTCTTCCTCCTCCTTCTCGCGGGCTTCCTTCTCCTCGTTGTCGGCGATGTCACGCTTGATGCGGGACACTATCTCGCGGCACATACCGGCTGCGAACGCCATGAGCACGGAGACCGCACCGAAGATATAAAGCCATTCGCGCAAGGACATGACGGCGATGACCGCGATGAGCAGGCTGTTGGATTCCATCCAAGTCATATACTGATAACCGTGCATACCGGCTTCGACATCTGTCTCTTATACACATCTCCGAGCCCACGAGACGTAGAGGAA
>USEV01000027.1 GCA_900553825.1 uncultured Eubacteriales bacterium | reverse complement strand
TAAGCGCGAGCTGACGGGGCTCGGCTACGCCCCCGGCGGCGCAAAGGACGGGAGGATATGTTTCGCGGGCAATTTCACGGATGTCGCACGCGCAAACATCTTTTTGCGAACGGCGGGACGGGTGCGGATTGTCGTCGCGGAATTTCCCGCCGCCACTTTCGACGAACTGTATGACGGGGTGCGCGCCGTGCGCTGGGACGAGGTCTTCCCCCGTGACGCCGCCGTCGTCGTCTCCGCAAAAAGCGCGAGGAGCAGACTCTTCTCCCTGCGCGACATACAGAGCATCACCAAAAAGGCGGTTGCGGACAGCCTTTGCGCCCGCTACGGGCTGGCGAGGTTGCCCGAGGACGGCGTCAAATACGAGCTGGAAGCCGCCGTGTCCGACGACACGGTGACCCTCTCCCTCGACACCTCGGGTGCGGGGCTCCACAAGCGCGGATACCGCATAAAACTCGGCGAGGCGCCCATACGCGAAACACTCGCCGCGTCCATAATCCTTCTCTCGGTGTGGAGGGGCGACAGGGCTTTCCTCGACCCGTTCTGCGGCTCGGGCACCCTGCCCATAGAGGCGGCGCTCATAGGCACCAACACCGCACCCGGACTTATGCGCGGTTTCGCATTCGAGAACTTTTCCCTGGCGCCGCAGGTCGCGCAGAGGGTACGCGAGGAAGCGCGGGCGCTTGCCGACCCCGACGCGTCGCTGCCGCGCTGAAACTTGCCCGCGAACACGCCGAGCGCGCGGGCATGAGCAGACACATACATTTTCAGGTCGGGGATGCGGCGAACATCTCCTCGCGCTACTCTCACGGGGTGATTGTGACCAACCCGCCCTACGGCGAGCGGCTTTCGGGAGGCGAGGAGCTGTTCGAGCTCTACCGCGCCTTCGGAAAGAGCTTTTCCTCGCTCGACGAATGGAGCGCGTATGTCATCACATCCTGCCGCTCCTTTGAAAAACACTTCGGCAAAAGGGCGGACAGAGTCCGCGTGCTTTACAATTCCGAGATTGAATGCAGGCTTTACCGTTTCCTGGGCGCGCCGCCGAAAGGCAGACGCGGCGCGGACGATGCCCTGCACCGCGATTTCCCGAACCCCGGAGGAGATTGTCAATGAGAGCAGTGATTCAAAGGACATTCCGTTCCTCGCTGTCGGTAGACGGCAAAGAGGTGAGCACGATACCCTCGGGGCTCACCGTGTTTCTCGCAATAGAGCGCGGCGACACCGAGGCACAGGCGGATTATTTTGCCCGCAAACTGGTGCGTCTGCGCGTCTTTCGCGACGATGCGGGCAAGATGAACAGGAGCATCCTGGACGCGGGAGGCGAGGTGCTTCTGGTCTCGCAATTCTCGCTCGCGGGCAAGCTCGGCAAGGCGTCGGGCAACCGCCCCGATTTCGGCAACGCCGAAGACCCCGCCCGCGCAAAGGAGCTCTACGAGCGCGCGGTCGCCAAGGTGCGCGAGGAGGGCGTGACGGTGAAGACGGGGGTTTTCGGCGCGCATATGTTCATCGAACAAGAGCAGGACGGCCCGCTGACATTCGTCTTCGAGTGCTGAACGGAACGGACGAGCCTCCGAAACCCGTCCGCAAAAGCCGCCGCAGCGAGCATCAGAACCCCGTCCGCGAAACGGGCGGCCGTAAGAGGCCAAAATGAGCAAACCGAAAAAAGGCGCGTCCGACGACGCGCCTTTTCGTTTGACCGTTCGGGATAATCTCCGCGGGATTGAGCGCACCCGATCTGCGCTCCCCTCACCCTCACACTCCCGCAATCTGCCTTATCACGAAGCCCGCAAGCGTGAGCCCCGCGACTGCGGGCACATAGGAGATGCTGGAGGGCGTCCTTTCCCCGTCCGTCCTGCGGGGTTCTTCTTCGGAATACAGCACGGGGACATCGGTCACGCCCCGCTCCTTCAACAGCTTCCGCATGACCTTGGCGAGAGGACAGACCTTTGTCTTTTTCAGCTCGCAAATTTCAAAAACGGGGTTTAATTTGTTGCCTGTGCCCATTGAACTGACGATTTTGACATTTGCCGCCTTTGCCCTGCATATCAGTTCCACCTTTGCGGCGACGGTGTCGACGGCGTCGATGACCCAGTCGTATTCGGCAAGGTCGAGCGCGTCCGCGTTCTGCGGGAGATAGAACATATCGTATGTCACGCACTCGCAATCGGGGTTGATTTCCCTGACGCGTTCGGCGGCGACTTCCGTCTTTTTTCTGCCCAGGGTGTGGGTGGTGGCGATGATCTGACGGTTGAGGTCGGTCGCGGAAACGACATCGCCGTCCAGCAACCCGAGCCTGCCGACTCCCGCCCTTGCGAGCGCTTCGACGGCGTAGCCGCCCACGCCGCCTATGCCGCAGACGAGCACCTTTGCCCTCTCCAGCCTTTTCACTCCTTCCGCGCCTATCAGAGCGGCGGTCCTCACCGTGTAGTCCTCTCTCATGTCCTGTCCTCCGCGTTCTTCTCTGCCGTGGCTTTCTCCGCAGTGGCTTTCTCCGTCGCATTCACTTCGCGGGCGGCGTCGTCTGTTTCCGCCGCACTTTCCGCTCCGTCGTCGACGGTCGGCGGTGGCGATTCCACCCAGCCGAACTCGGGGTCGCCCGCGACGGCGGCGCCCCAGGCGTTCGCCCAGCTCTCGGGATAAAAGGCATAGTATGACACTCCCCTCTCGCGGCGGTAACGCACGGCGGAGGGCAACGAGCACCAGAGTGCGGAGGGAAGACCTATCACAAAAAGGTACAAAGGCCCGAGCACGAGCGACTGAACGGTGTGGCCGTATTCGTGCACCTTGCCCGTCGCTATCCATTCCTCGGAACGCGAACCGTTGACGAAGATGAACATCCCGAGAGATACGCCTCCGAACTTGCCGTCGTGCATGACGCACACCGCGCCGTGGTAAAAACTGCGCGGGGCGTGACGGTAGCGCACGAGCAACATCAGCCCGAGCAGGCTTTGCGGAAAACCCCATGTCCATTGAACGAGCGCATACAGCGCACAGGCGATTGCTTTCATGACACGATTTTAGCACCTTTTCGCACGGTTTACAACCTCGGAATTGCCCCGCGCCCCGGGTGGGCTTTGCGGACACAACACACGCGGACGGAAGCACAAGCGGGGTGCGGGCGCAAGGGCGGACGGGGACGGACGCGGGAATGCGGACGGCGCAAGCGGGCACAAGCACGCAAAAGTGCACGGGAAAGCGCGGGCAACGGGCGCGGACGGAGGCGAGCGCGAGGGCAAATCCGCGCGAGCGCTAATATAAATTTTTGAACATCATACCCCCCTTCGTTGACATACGCGCATACAATCCGTATAATGACTTTGTATTGCGTCGGGCAGGGGTCGGTGCCGATTCCCTTCGCCGCCGCGAAATGTGTGGTTCGGAATAATATTGCGGGGATTGTTTCGCGGGCGTGTGCGCTCTGTCGCGCGCCTGTTGCCGTTCCCGATATGTTTTGTGTGGTGTGGTATGCTTAAACTCGTCAACATTGTCAAGGATTACCGCATGGCGGACTCCGTCGTGCACGCTGTCAAGGGCGTCAGCCTCAACTTCCGCAAGAGCGAATTCGTGTCCATTCTCGGACCCTCGGGTTGCGGCAAGACAACGCTGCTGAACATAATCGGCGGACTGGACCGTTACACCGACGGCGACCTCATCATCAACGACCGCTCCACCAAGGAATTCAAGTCCCGCGACTGGGACGCCTACCGCAACCGTTCGATAGGCTTCGTTTTCCAGTCCTATAACCTCATCCCGCACCTGAACATTCTGCAGAATGTCGAGCTCGCGCTCACTATTTCCGGTGTCTCCCACAAGAAGAAAAAGAAGCTCGCCGCCGACGCACTCGAAAGAGTGGGTCTCGGCAACCAGCTCCGAAAAAAGCCCAACCAGATGTCGGGCGGTCAGATGCAGAGGGTTGCGATTGCGCGTGCAATCGTCAACAACCCCGACATCATCCTCGCCGACGAGCCCACGGGCGCGCTGGACACGAAGACCTCGGAACAGGTCATGGACATCCTGCAGGAAATCTCCGACAACAGGCTCGTCATCATGGTCACCCACAACCCCGAGCTTGCACAGCGCTACTCCACCCGCATCATCAACCTCATGGACGGCGAGGTGGTGTCCGACACCAACCCCTACGACGGCATGCCGACCGTGCTCTCTCCCGTTGCGGCGATGAGCGGTGACGAGCTCTCCCCCATAGAGGAATACATCGAAGAGAGCGAGCAACAGCCTCCCGTCGAGGAGCCCAAGCCCCAGAAGAAGGGCAAAAAGAGCAGGAAGCAGTCCAAGGAGCTCATCTCCGAGGCGACTTCCACCACCGAGGACGCGGAAACGGCGGCGGCGGAGATTGCGTCTTCGGACGCGGTGCTCGTCCAGGCTCCCGCCGAGGGCGAAGCCGCGACGGCACAGGGCGACGCACAGGAGGAAAAGTTCGTCGCGGTCCTCTCTCCCGAAAAGCCCGTGCGCGTCAAAAAGCGCAGCGGCAAGCCCAAAAAGGAAAAGAAAGAGCGCACCTCGATGTCCTTCTTCACCGCGCTCTCAATCTCCGCACGCAACCTCATCGCAAAGCGCACAAGGACCTTCCTCACCGCCTTTGCGGGCTCAATCGGCATCATCGGCATCGCGCTGGTCCTTTCGCTTTCCAACGGCTTCGACCTCTATATGAGCAGCCTCGAGGAAAGCATCCTCTCCAGCATGCCTCTCACAATCAACAGCATGGCGCTCGACATCGACATCGACTCCCTCATGAACATGGAGTTCGAGCAGGGCGAGGGCGAGCAGTACCCCGACACCGATTATGTCACCCCCTACAGCCCCTCCGGAGTCATGGGCATGGAAGGGCTCAAGTTCGGCATCAATGTCCTCACCGACGAGTATATGGACTATGTCCAGGGCATAGACAAATCGCTACTCAACGCGGTGAAATATTCGTATGCAATCAACATGCCTTTGCTCATAAAGACGGGCGACGGCAACACCAACGCCGATTACACGGTGATTTCATCCACATCCTCGCTCATCGGCGACGCGATGTCCTCGATGGGCATGTCCTCCAACCCCATCGGCTGGCAGCAGCTGCTCTGGGACAACTTCATGCTCTCCCAGTTCGACATCCTCGAGGGCGGCTATCCCGGCACGGAGGAGGCAAACGCGGTGCTCGGCGAAACCTACGAGGACGGCGAGAACTATAGCGGCAACAAGGCGCGCTCCGCGGTGCTCGTCATCAACAGCTACAACATGATCGACAACTCCATCCTCGAGGCGCTCGGCATGGAGCTCGAAAAGGACGAGGACGACAACTATCTCCCCGTGGACTTCAGCGAAATCCTCGGCAAGGAAATCACCGTCATCTCCAACAATAACTACTATTCCATCCCCGAGAGCGTCTACAACTCCGACGGCACATTCAACGAAGACGCGGTCATGGACGGCGAAAACTTCCGTCCCGAGGCGCGTGTGTCGGTCAACAACGATGTCACTTCCTATGACGCAGAGGACAACATCACGGTGAAAATCGTCGGCGTCATGCGCGCCAAGAGCACCGTCCTCACTCCCCTGCTCCAGACCGGCGTCGCCTACACCGAGGACCTCGTCCAGCTCGCACTTGACAAGGCGGCGGAATCCGAAATCGTGAAGTATCAGGAGCAATTCTCCGGCTACGATGTCAGAGAGGGCACCAAGTTCTCGTTCGATTTCAGCCAGATCGTCTCTCTCGTCGAAACCTTCGGCATGAGCGAGGCGGATATGGTGAGCGGGCTTGTCGATCTGGTGCTGGAAGGCGACTTCTCCTCGTTGGGTCTGATCGGCAGCATCATCCAGGGCGTGTTGGATGACCTCACCGAAGAACAGATAGCGCAACTGCGCGAGTGCAAGACCCTCAACTCACTGCTCGCGACGGTGCAGTCCTGGCCGGAAATCGGCAGTATACTCTCCGACAGCACGATAAGACAGTTCCTGCCCGGCCTTGAGATTGAAATCGTCGAAGGCATGAGCATAAGCGGCGAATCCATCCTCGGGCTCATCGACGGCGCCTACGAGAACGCCATGAAGTACCTCGGCGGCAGCGACACCCCCACAGGCGCGTACATCTACCCGACTTCCTTTGAAACAAAGGACCAGGTCGTCGCCTACCTCGAAGCGTGGAACCAGGAAAACCCCGGTATGTCCGTCACCTACATGGACAACGCGGGCACGATATCCTCTCTGCTGTCGCAGGTGGTTGACATCGTGTCGTACATACTGATTGCCTTCTCCGCGATATCCCTCGTGGTGTCCAGCGTCATGATTGCAATCATCACCTATGTGTCCGTGCTCGAACGCACGACGGAAATCGGCGTCTTGCGCTCAATCGGCGCAAGGAAACTGGACATCAGCAACCTGTTCAACGCCGAGACGGGCATAATCGGTGCCGCATCGGGCATCCTGGGCGTGTTCCTCGCCTGGATAATCGACTTCCCGATAAACGCGTGGATAGAATCCCTCGCCACGCAGGCGCCCAAGAACTTCGCCCAGCTCAACCCCCTGCACGCGCTGTTGCTGGTGGTGCTCAGCATAGTGCTCACCGTGCTTTCGGGACTTGTCCCCGCAATCGCCGCGGCAAGGAAAGACCCCGTCAAGGCACTGCGTTCGACGGGCTGATACGGAAACCCGAAAGGGCGGAGCGAGCGCTCCGCTCTTTTTTTTGCTCCCGTTTCCCACTTGCGCTTTGCGCTTCAACCTTTCGGCAATCCGTTCGGGGGGCCGGTCCGTCGCTCTCCTCGTCCCGTCCGTCGCTTTCCGCATTGCGATTTCCGCTTTTCCAATTCCCGTTGTCGCTCCGCACTGCGATTTCCACATCATTTATTTTCCGCCGCTTCTCGCTTTGTCGGGGCGGTGCCTACCCTTCCGCCTTGAACCCCGCTCCGCACGCGGAAAACGCCCGCGCAGACTGCCCTGCACCGAAAATCGCTCACAATTTCAAAAAAACAGTTGCATTTTGCACGCCGGGGTGATAATATGTGAACAGCGGTTCATGTGAATGTTCGTTCATATAATGTTTGCCGCCACGGAGGTATGAGCCATTATGCCGAAGCACGCCTGTACAATGCACCCCGCAGTCACGGACAGGGTTGCGTCAAGAATGCAGAGCGAGGATTCTCTCCTCAAGATGTCGCACTTTCTCAAGGTCATGGCGGACCCTACGAGGCTCAAGCTCGTCAACGCCCTGATGCTCAGCGAGATGTGCGTATGCGACCTTGCGGCGCTTCTCGGCATGGAGCACTCCGCCGTGTCGCATCAGCTTGCGGTGCTGCGCAAAATCGATGTCGTGAGCGTGCGGAAGGAAGGCAAGATGAAGTACTACTCCCTGAGCGACGACCACATCAACACCGTTTTCAGCATCACTCTGATGCATATCAACGAGTGAGCGGGCTGTAACGAGCCGCATCGACTTCGGAGGACGGAAAGATGAAACGGATTTTCAGACTTCAGAATCTGGATTGCCCGGTCTGCGCCGCGAAAATGGAGCGCGCGGTCGGCAAAATCGAGGGGGTGAACAGCGTCGATTTCTGTTTTCTGACGCAACGGCTCACCCTCGACGCCGAGGACGACAGATTCGACGACATACTCTCCTGCGCGGTGAAAAAATGCAGGAAGATCGACCCCGATTGCAAAATAGTACTATGACACGACACGAAAAACACACTTTGATAAGGATTGCTGTCTGCCTTGCGGCGTTTGTCGTGCTGTTTGCGACGGACAAAAGCCTCGGCCTTGCCGCGGCGACGGAGGCGGGCTGGGTGCTGCCCTTCGTGCTCTACGGCGCGGTGTATCTCGCGATAGGCTACGATGTGCTCTGGCGCGCAATTCGCAACATTGCGCACGGTCAGGTCTTCGACGAAAACTTCCTGATGTGCGTCGCGACCCTGGGCGCGCTTGCGCTGGGCATATACAGCGGCGTGACCACGGGCTCTCCCGAGGGCTTCGACGAGGCGTGCGCGGTGCTGTTGTTCTACCAGGTGGGGGAATTCTTCCAGGAATACGCGACGGGCAAATCCCGCAAATCCATAACCGCGCTCATGGACATACGCCCGGATTCGGCAAATGTGTTGCGTGACGGCGAATTTGTGACGGTTGACCCGGCAGAAGTGCGGGTCGGCGAAAAAATACCTGTCTCTTATACACATCTGACGCT
>USEV01000026.1 GCA_900553825.1 uncultured Eubacteriales bacterium | reverse complement strand
AGTGCGGAGTGGGCATCGAGTCCACCGTGCTCGACCTCACCTCGGACACACCCGCCATTCTGCGCCCGGGCGCAGTCACCGCGGAAATGCTCGCGCCCTACCTCGGCGTGACTCCGGGCAGCGGCAAGGTGCTGAAGGTCGCAAAATCCCCGGGCATGAAGTACGAGCATTACGCCCCCGAGGCGCAGGCGTACGCAGCAACGGACGCCGAGGCGGCAATCCGCCTCTACGACAGCCTGAAGGAGTCGGGCGCACACCCCGTGCTCCTCTTCACGCAATGCGGCTCCCGCGGGTTCGGCGACAGGAATGTCATCTCGCTGGGCGACGGCGTGGACGAATATATGCACAACATCTACGCCGCGATGCGCACGGCGGAAAAGGCGTACGACGCAATCGTCATCGAGGCGCTCGAAGGCGAGGGACGCGCCGCGTCGGTCATGAACCGCGTCATGAAAGCCGTGGGAGGAAAAAAGGTATGAAAATCACTTTCGTATGCACGGGCAACACCTGCCGTTCCCCCATGTTGCAGGCGATGTTTGCCGACTATGCGAGGAAGGTGGGTTTCGAGTGCGAAACGGACAGCGCGGGGATGTGCGGGGGAGGCTCGCCCTTCAACCCCAAGACCGTGAATGTGCTCGCCGCACGCGGCATCAAGGCGGAAGGGGAGTCCAAGCTCTTCGACGACAGGCTCGCCGCGGAATCCGACTATGTGTTCACCATGAGCGAATCCCAGCGCGACGACCTGAAAAAGCGTTACCCTACCCTCTGTGTGGAATGTCTTTCCGCGCTGTGCGGTCACGAGATTGACGACCCCTACGGCAAGGGGCAGGAGGATTACGACGCGACGGGGGAGCTCTTCGAGGATTTGCTCGCACCCGTGCTCGAGTTCGTCGAGGCGGCGGAAAAGAAGAAGACCTCACCCGATAAAAAGGATTGAGTCGTACTTGTCGGAGCGGTTCGCCCTGAGGCACAATCCGACGCAAATTGCGGTTTAACATCAAAAAAAGCGGCGTAAAACGCCGTTTTTGTCATTTTCAAGACCAATCCACAAGCACTCTTTGCGCACCCGCTTGCTCGCTCCTGCGCTTCCCGTCGCGCCTCTTTGCACACTCTTTGCACACTCCGTCGCGCTTTTGCACACACTCTTTCGCGCCCCGTTCCCTTGCCGTCGGGCACGGGAGAGGAGGCGCGCGCCCCCTCTCCGACAGTATGAAAATCCTTTGCTTGCCTGATGCCCGTTACGGGTCAGATCTGCGCGAGCATCTCCTTGAAAATCTTTATGTGCAGTTCCTCGTCCAGGATTATGCGTTCGACGAGCTGTTTGACGCTCTCCGTGCGCAGGTTCAGCACCGTCCTTTCGTAGTTGAGTATCGCCGCCTCCTCCGCCGCGATGTTCTGCATGAGAAATTTCTTCGGGTCGAGGGTGTAGTTGACATAGCTCCCGCTCCAATAGGTTCTCCCTCCCGTGACGGGATAGCCCCCCAGCCTGTATATGGCGGTGCCCAACAGCGCGTAGTGGTGCATCTCCACCTGCGCTATCTTTTCCAGCACATCGACGAGTTCGCGGTTTTTCTCCGCCACGAAGGATTGAAACGAGTATGTCGTGATTGCCGTCAGTTCCCCCGCGGGGCCGCCGTACGACGGCATGAGCAGCTTGCTGTCGGCAAGGTTTTCGACGGGTTCTATCTCGGGATAGGGCAGTTCACAGGCGAATCGTTCGGGTTGCATAGTCACCTCCGCACTCAATATATGTCCACGGGGGTCGGTGTGTTCGTATCCGCGCGCCCGCTATTTTGGAAATTGCGTCAATATGCTTGCAAATACCGCGCCTCTGTGGTAAAATCTTCTAGCTTGTATGCCCGGTGCATTCACTAAGCGGAAAAGAGGTAGTTCGAGAAATGAAAAAGAGAGTTCTTTTGATTGCCGTGGTCGTGGCGTTGATTGCCTGCCTCGCGTTCGCCCTCACGGCGTGCGACGAGTCCACCACCAGCGACCCCGCAGGCAGCATTCCTAAGGCCACGCGTGAGGCCGTCACCATCGCGTTCATGGTCATGATGGTCGTCGCCGGCATCGCGCTTATCGTTCTTGTTCTGATGCAGAAGGGCACGAACGACAATGTCGGGGTCATCTCCGGAGCGTCCGACACCTACTACGGCAGGAACAAGGAAAAGGGCAGAGAGGGCCTTTTGAAAAAGATAACCTTCGTGCTTTTCGCGTTCATCATCGTTTGCTCGATAATCTGCTTCGTAATCGGTACGGTGTGACAATACGCAACATCCGAGGCGGCTCCGAGGAGCCGCCTTTTTATTTCCCGGACATCGCCATTCGTCGCCGCACCGACACGCGCAAAGCTCCCGCGCCCCCGTTTCGCGCGGCGCCCGTCGCAAATTCGGTCAAATAAGTTGATAATATAAGGAAAGAGTTATATCATAGATGTGCTCGGAGCGGATATGAAAATCATTGCCACCAACAAAAAGGCGTATCACGATTACCACATCGAGGAAACCTTCGAGGCGGGCATAGTGCTCGTCGGGACGGAGGTCAAGTCCGTGCGCCTCGGCAAGGTCAACCTCCGCGACAGCTACGCCTCCGTCAAGACGGGCGAAGCCTTCCTCATCGGCGCGCACATCTCGCCCTACGAGAAGGGGAGCTACTTCAATGTGGACCCCTTGCGCACGAGAAAGCTCCTCCTCAACAAGGCGGAAATCAGAAAAATCAAAGCCCGCGTCGAGCAGAAGGGCTACACCCTCGTCCCGCTCAAGCTCTACTTCAAGGACAGCCTCGTCAAGGTGGAGCTCGGGCTCGCCAGAGGCAAGGACCTCTACGACAAGCGCGAGACGATAAAGCGCAAGGAAGAGGAAAGAAAGCTCGACAGAATCAAAAAGGAATTCAACACCCGATGAGGTGAAAGGAGAACAAGATGAGCAAAATCGAAACGATATGCGTTCAAGGCGGCTATCAGCCCAAAAACGGCGAGCCCAGACAAGTTCCCATCGTACAGAGCACGACCTTCAAGTACGACACCAGCGAGAATATGGCAAAGCTCTTCGACCTCGAGGAGTCCGGCTATTTCTACACCCGCTTGCAGAACCCCACCAACGACTATGTTGCAAAAAAGATTTGTGAGCTCGAGGGCGGCACGGCGGCGATGCTCACATCTTCGGGTCAGGCGGCGAGCTTCTTTTCCATCTTCAACATCGCGGGGGAGGGTGACCACATCATCTCTTCCAGCGCGATTTACGGCGGGACCTACAACCTCTTCGCCCACACCATGAAGCGCATGGGCATCGAGTTCACATTCGTTTCGCCCGACGCCACCGACGAGGAGCTCGAGGCGGCGTTCCGTCCCAACACCAAGGCTGTGTTCGGCGAGACCCTGTCCAACCCCTCGCTCGCGGTGCTCGACATCGAAAGGTTCGCGGCGCGCGCACACGCGCACGGCGTCCCGCTCATCATCGACAACACCTTTGCGACCCCCGTCAACTGCCGTCCCATCGAATGGGGTGCGGACATCGTCATGCACTCCACCACCAAGTACATGGACGGACACGGCTCGGGCGTGGGCGGCTGCATAGTGGACAGCGGCAAGTTCGACTGGACGAAGTACCCCGACCGTTATCCCGGGCTGTGCACCCCCGACGAGAGCTATCACGGCGTGACATATACCGAGCGCTTCGGCATTGAGGGCGCGTTCATCACCAAGGCGACCGCGCAGCTCATGAGGGACTTCGGTTGCATCCAGTCGCCGCAGAACGCGTACCTTCTCAACCTCGGGCTGGAAAGCCTGCATGTCAGGATGAAGCGCCACTGCGAAAACGGCGAGAAGATGGCAAAGTTCCTCGCCTCGCACGAAAATGTCGCGTGGGTGACCTATCCCGGACTGCCCGGTGACGCGTGGTACGACCTCGCAAAGAAGTATATGCCCGACGGCACCTGCGGCGTCGTGAGCTTCGGCGTCAAGGGCGGCAGAAAGGCGGCGGAGAACTTCATGAAGCACCTGAAGCTCATCGCCATCGAAACCCATGTCGCGGACGCGCGTTCGTGCTGCCTGCATCCCGCAAGCGCAACGCACCGCCAGATGACCGACGAGGAGCTGAATGCCGCCGGCGTCCGTCCCGACCTCGTCAGACTTTCCGTCGGCATCGAGAATGCGGACGACCTCATCGCCGATGTCAAGCAGGCGTTGGAAAGCTGCTGAAAAAACAGTTAATCCCCCGAAAACGCGCAATAAAACGCCGTTTCGGGGCATAACACACACAGGAGGGGGCTATGCCCATAATCATACCGAAGGACATTCCCGCATATCGGAACCTGCGTAGCGAAAAGATTTTCGTTATGGATTCCGTGCGCGCCGTCACGCAGGACATCCGTCCGCTCGAGGTCGCAATCGTCAATCTCATGCCCACCAAGGAGGTCACCGAAACACAGCTCATGAGGCTGCTCGGCAACACCCCCCTGCAGGTTCACATACACCTCATCGGCACGGCGAGCTACAAGAGCACCCATGTCTCCGAGGCGCATATGCAGAAGTTCTACCGCACTCTCTCTTCTATCAAGAAGATGAAGTTCGACGGCATGATTGTGACGGGCGCACCCGTCGAAACGATTCCCTTCGAGGATGTCAAGTACTGGAAGGAGCTTGTGGAAATCATGGAGTTCGCCCGCGAGAATGTCACCAGCACCATCTACATCTGCTGGGGCGCACAGGCGGCGATGTATCACTTCTGGGGCATTGGCAAGGAAGTGCTGGACAAAAAGCTGTTCGGCGTTTTCCCCACCCACGCCTGCCAGGAGAACGATATGCTGCTCAAGGGCATGGACGACACCTTCTACATCCCGCACTCCCGTCACACCCGCGTGGACGAGGACGCCGTGCGCGCTTGCCCCGACATCAAGATTCTTGCCGAATCCGAAGTGGCGGGCATCTCTATTGCAAAGACGCACGACAACCGCTCGTTCTTCTTTACCGGTCATGCGGAATACGACCGTTACACCCTGAAAAAGGAGTACGAGCGCGACCTGGAAAAGGGTCAACCCATCGAGCCTCCCGTCAACTACTTCGTGGGGGAGGGCACGGACCGCGTCGACATGAAATGGCGCTCCACGGCGAACCTGCTTTTCTACAACTGGCTGAACTACTATGTCTACCAGGTGACGCCGTTCGAAATCGGCGATGTCGGCAAGACGGGCGACCTGCCCGAGGAGCACTGACGCCCCGCCGAAAAGCCGCGACGGCGACCGAAAGCGATGAAAAAGCACCCGCCCTCGGGTGCTTTTTTGATGCGTTTTGTGATGTGATGAAGCGTGTGAGCCGCAAAAAGCGGGAGGCAAAGCCGTGCGGAATGTACGGCAGCGCGAGCCCGCGGCGAGGACTATTCCTCCCCGTTTGCGGAATCCTCGGGCGAGGTCTCGGCAACCTCGGGCTGCGAGGGGATTTCCGCTTCTGCCGCGCCGCGTTGCAGCAGTTCGTTGCGCAGGCGGGTGGAATCCTTGTACACCCAGATGAGCGGGATTGCCGCCAGCACCACCACGATTGCCGCCGCGAGGAAGAGCTCGAAGGGCGGTTCCATGGCGTTGGGGTCCTGCCCGTCGAAGGAGTTGATGCCGACAAAGTGGGCGATGAGGATGCCGAGCGCCATGGGGATGAGCACGGTGAAGCACATGCGCACGCCCTGGAAGCGTCCTTCCGCGCCCTTGGGGATGTAGTCCTGGAAGGTCGCCGTCAGCGCGCCGCCGAGCGCGAGCATCGCGCCGAGGAGCACCGTGCCGCCGACTATGAGTATGGGCAGATACGCCGCTTCGGACATGAAGTCCATGCAGTACACCACGATGGCACCGACGACGAGAATGGCGAGCAGGGGGAAGTAGAATTTCTTTCTGCCGAACTTGTCGAACAGCACTCCCAGCACTCCCGTGATGACCGCGCCCACCACGATGATGACGGCAAGCGGCAATATGTAATTATCGATGCCGAGCGTCTGCGCGATGAAGTTGATGAGGTAGGACATGAAAGTCTGTTGAGCTATGCCCAGCAGGCACACCGTCGCGAGGGTGACATACATCATCTTGTTGTTCCTGATGACGGAGGGGCGGAAGCCGTAGAATGTCTCCTTGATGTAGTTGGGGTTGGCGTTTTTGACTATGTTCGGGGAGTCCTTCATCATGAAGCCGGCGAGCACGCCGCCCACGAGCGGGAATATGCCGATGATGATGAAGAAGAGCTTGATGAACAGGGGGTCTCTTTCGATAAAAGTTGCCGCCGTTGTGGCGTCGTGGTCGTAGGTGAACATCCCGATGCCGAACACGAGCACCGTCGCGATGACGGGCATGATGGAGAGTATCGTGTTCACTCTGCCGCGGTTGGTGACATCGGTGACATCCGCGACCCAGGTGTTGAACGCCGCGTCGTTTGCCGTCGAGCCGAAGAAGGTCATCACGCAGTCGAGTATGACGAGCAGGGCGATTATGCCCCAGCTCGCGTTGTCGCTGAAATCCAGCGGGACGGCGGCGAAGAGCATTATCGTTGTGCCCCAGATGAAATAGCCTGCGGTGATGAACGGCTTGCGTTTGCCGAGCTTGTCGATGAGCCCGCCCGCGAAGATTGTCGTCACCGTCGCGGTGAGGGCGGAGAGGATGACCATGAGGGTGGTCACCGTGAAGTAAAGCTCTCCCCTCGTCACGAAGAGGTCCTGCCCGAACTTGGCGAAGAACATGTTTTCCACCACCCAGGCTATCTGACCGATAAGCCCGAAGACGATGGCGCATGCCCAGATTCGTTTGCCGAGCGGCGTGGATTTTTTCAGGGTTGAGACATCGGAAACAGTATTATCCATAATTACCCCCTTACAGAATTATTTTACCAAAGCGTCCCCGCAGTGTCAATGCCCGCAATTTGAAATCTTGAGCGATAAGAGCGCCGTCGCATTAGGCATAGCAGTGAAATCTGTCTATTGACTCCGCGCCGAAAATGCGTTTATGATGAAGTCGGGGGATATTGTTATGAAACGCTTTTGCAAAGTTTTTTCCGTTTTTCTCGCGATGACGCTGATCGGGTTGTCGGCGGTTGCGTTTGCGGCTTGCGACGACGACAAGGGCGAGCTTGCCGCACGGAACATCGATGTCGCGCCCGAGGTCTATCCCGTGTGGATGAGTTACATAGACGACGATGCGCCCTATGCGGAGCTCTCGCTGCCCGCGACGCACAATTCCGGCGCTGTCGATTGCCGCCTTTTCAACCTGGATATGCAGGGGGTGTGGCTCAACTGTCAGCAGGGCACCGTGTACGACCAGCTCCTCTACGGGGTGCGGGACTTCGATTTCAGCATAAGCACCGCTTCGCAGGACGGGCGTCTTTTCTGCGTGCACGGCTACGGCTACGGATTGCCTTTCGACGAAGCCGTTGCGGACATCAGGCGGTTTTCGGACAAACACCCGAGCGAGTTTATCGTGATTTCCGTCAAGCTGTATGCCGACTACAGCGTCGCCGACGCCGACGCAGTGAAGGAGGTCCTCGACATCCTCGACCCCGCGCAGTACGCCATGGACGAAAGCTACAATCTGTCCGAGATGACCATGGGCGACATCCGCGAAAGCGGCAAACGCTTTGCGATAAGCTGTCCCGCAGAGTGGTGCGATTACACCACGGCAACCGCGGGCGTTGCGGGCACCTGGCAGTCGGAGTACAACTTCGGCACCGTGGACTCGGGCAAGATTTGTTACGACATGATATGGGAAACCATGCTCGCCGCGGAGGAGGGCGCGCACATACGCCCCTCGCTCAACCGCGCAACGGGCAGCTCAATCATGAAGGAACTCCCGCTCGACTTCATGCTGGCGGACAGGGACTACTTCCTCGACCTGGTCGGAAAGATAAAGTCCGACCCGAACGCCCTCGCGGCGTGCTCGGGCTTTTCGATGGACTTTGCAACCTACGACTATGTCCAGTGCGGCAAGACGCTGGAACTGAATGTCGCAAAGGGCTTTGTGAAGGACGCGGACGGTTTCACGAAGGGCATCGAAGCAAAATAACGCGCGTGAGCTCCCGCACGCGGGCGCGACGAAATATAGCTCTCAAAAGTGCTTGATTCACACGCTAAGGTGTGTTATATTATCACTTGCGCCGGTGTGGTGAAATTGGCAGACGCGCTGGACTCAAAATCCTGTGGAGTAAAATCCGTGTCGGTTCGAGTCCGACCACCGGCACCAACGAGAAAGAACAGCCCCAAGCGGCTGTTCTTTGCATTTCGTCACCGAGAGGTGTTTCCGCCGACGCCGTCACTTGCGCTCGCGCAAAAGTGGGGGCTGTCTCTTATACACATCTGACGCTGCCGAAGATAA